>JBIPMR010000072.1:0-9807 GCA_044369025.1 Luteolibacter sp. | reverse complement strand
GCGGCGCTCATGGGTGGAGCGCGAGGTCAGGACCGCGCAGTGGGCATAAGGCGGGAAGGAAAACTGGCGCCGGAACTCCATTTCCTGCTCGGAGAAACCGTCGAAATCGTGCTTGCGGGCGTATTGGATGGAGGGTGAGTGGGGGGTGAAGGTCTGGACGATGACCTCGCCTTCGAGATCGCCGCGCCCCGCACGTCCCGCGACCTGGGTGATGAGCTGGAAGGTGCGCTCGCCGGCGCGGAAGTCCGGGACATGCAGGCTGAGGTCGGCATTGAGAATGCCAACCAGGGTGACGTTGGGGAAATGCAGGCCCTTGGCGATCATCTGGGTCCCTATCAGGATGTCGATCTTATGGGCCTTGAAGGCGGATAGGGTGTCGCGCAGCGCGTTTTTCCGGCGCATCGCATCGGCATCAATGCGGGCGAATTTGGCCTTCGGCAAGACCTTGCCCAGCACCTCCTCGACCTTCTGGGTGCCGTAGCCTTGCAGGATGATCGCGGGGCTTTTGCACTCCGGACACTTGCGGGGGACGATCGCTTGGTGGCCGCAAACATGGCAGACGAGACGCTCGTCGGTGCGGTGATAGGTGAGGGCGACGGCGCAATGCGGGCACTGGCAAACGTGGCCGCATGACGGGCACTGGAGCGAGCGGGCGAAACCGCGGCGGTTGAGGAAAAGGATCGATTGCTCGCCTTTTTCAAGCCGTTGTTCGAGGGCGCTGCGGAGTTTGTCCGAGAGGATGGCAGGCCCGCCTTTGTGTTTGCTTTGCTCCAAGCGCATGTCCACCACGCGCACCAGCGGCATCGATGCGCTGTCGGCGCGCTGGTTGAGGCGGACGAGTTGATACTTGCCGGTCTCGGTGTTGCGCCAGGACTCGAGCGATGGCGTGGCGGAACCTAACACGATGGCGCAGGGTTCGAAGGCGGCGCGCAAGACGGCGACATCGCGGCCATGATAGCGCGGGACGTTTTCCTGCTTGTAGGTGTTTTCGTGTTCCTCATCGACGAGGATGAGCCCGAGCTCCGGCAGCGGCGCGAAAACCGCGGAGCGCGCGCCGATGACGATGCGGGCGGTGCCCTTGCGGATGCGGTGCCACTCGTCGAAACGCTCGCCTTGGGAGAGATTCGAATGAAGCACCGCCACCTGGTCGCGCATCGCGGCGAAGCGGGATTTGAAACGGCGGACGGTCTGGGGTGTCAGGGAAATTTCCGGGACCAGCACGAGCACGGTTTTACCGAGATCAAGCGCGCGCCGCGCGGCTTGTAGATAGACTTCGGTTTTTCCGGAACCGGTGACGCCTAACAGCAGGATGGGTTTGGCCGATGCCGGATCGGCGAGCGCGGCCAGGATCGCGTCGAGCGCGACGGCTTGGTCCGGATTGAGCGAGAGCGGGGCGGACTCGATGAACTCCTCGAGGTTGTCGGCATCGGGATCGCGGCGGACTTCCTCGGCTTCAAGGCGGATCACCCCGGCTTTTTCCAACGATTTGAGCGCGGCGGCATTGCCATCGCCGAGATCGGCGACGGGCATCCGCATTTCCACCGCACCGGCTAACAAGGAAAGGATGGCGTGCTGGCGGGGGGCGCGTTTGAGGAGTTTGGCCAAAACAGCGGGATCCGGCGCGTCTTCGAGAACGGCGACGCGGCGGGTCTTGGCGGAATTTTCCTCGGAGCGCACGCCTTCGGGCAAAACCGAGCGGATCACGGATTCAATGCTGGAGGCGTAGTAGCTGGCGATCCAATCGGCAGTGCGTAACAGCACCGGGGTGATGAGCGGCTCGGGATCGATCAGGGATTCCAACTCACGAAGGGCGAAGTCCGCCTGCTCGGGCTCAACGACGGAGAGGACGGTGCCGGTGGCGGATTTCCGCCGCAGCGGGATGCGGACGCGGCATCCGGGAAGCACGCTGAGGCCCGCCGGAATGGCGTAGTCGAAGACGAGCTCGGAGGGGCCATCGATGAGGACGCGGGCGTTCACGGGCTCCAGACTGGTCCTGAGGGGGCGCAGGGGAAAGAATCTTTTGTCACCTCACGGTGCTTCGGTTCGCGGAACCCGCATCGACCCATCCCCCGCCAGCGGCACCAGCTCCTCGACCACAGCCCGATGCGCGCGAGTCAGGATGGAACGGGCGTTTTCAGTCTCTCCCCTCACCAGATAATCCTCCCCACGGGCCCGGGCCGCGCGGTCCATGGTGCGGATGAGCGCCAGCATGTTTTTGACTCTTAACACCAGTTCCCGGTCCTCCAGCCGCAGGTAGCGATCGAGCGCTTCCACTTGGACCCGGCAGGTTTCGTAAATCGCACCGAGTTGATCGAGGCTGAAATCTCCGTCACCACCTTCATTCAAGGTCGACCGATCCACGATCCAGGCCATCGGCGCGATCACACGCAGCAATTCGGACGCGAGCACCATCTGTGGGATCTCGGTGGGGCGGTTGCCGGCCCCTTGGATGGCGAGCATCTTCGCGGAAAAGTGATAGGGCGCTTCCAAGCTGAGATCCGCGAGACGGCGGCGGATGAAGGGGTTGGCGACGTATTGCCCGGCCGGCTGGCTTCCGGCTTTTTCGCGGATTTCTCGAAACTTGGCAGAAACGCCCGCCATCGCGTCGTTCGGGACTTTCGCCGCCAGCTCCAGCAGTTCGCGAAAGTCCGCCGCCAACAGGACTTCGTAATCCAGGAAAAACTGCGGCCTTTCCATCGCCAAAACGGCAAGCAGATACTCCGCCGCCGCCGCCGGCAGGATCAATCGGCCACCGTTTCCGCGACCGAGCTCGCTGAGCTGGCCCCAGAAGCCCGGCGGCAGCGTGAAGGTGCCATCGGCAGTGATGAGACCGAGAATGGTGGCGTCAGGCTCGCGCCCGGTGACCGCCGCACTTGCCAACACAGCGATGGCAGCGCTCATGGATTCCGTGGGAATCGCGTGCTGCTGATCCTCGGCGAAGATCCTGACCAACCGCCCCGGGGGAAGGGCGCCATGATGTTTTCTCAGCAGAACCTCCATCGCTTTGCCCTGCCGCAGCGGCAAATCACCTTCCTCGATGGAGCGGATGGAGATGGAAAAATCCTTGGGTGCCTCCTCCTCGTCGTCGGCCGCTTCCGTGACCGCCATGCGCAGCGGAGCTGAAGCCAGCTTCCACTTTGCGGCCCCCCCCTTGCCGACCCTCTGCCATAAAAGGGTGAAAACCCGCGCTTCCTTGAGGGTGACGGCGTTGGATTTTTCCGGCGTTGCGGCCGGATCAACCGTCGGCGGTTCCTCGGATTTCGCCACCGCTTTGGCCTCAAAAGCAGCGGTCGCAGCCACCCATCCACCCCACGCCCCGCGCTCGCCCGCAGCCCGCAGTTGCTCGGCGCGCGGGTGTTTCGGGTCTGAAATCACGATGATATCACTCAGGCAAGCGGCCAGCGCCTGTCCTTGCGCCCCCGCTTCCGGGGTCTCCAACCAGCCGATGTATTGCCAGATTTCCGCCAGGCATTTGGCCATTTCCTCGGGGTTCGCCGCCGGCTCGTGGTTGCCCAGTTGAAAATCCGTAATGAGTTCGCGGGCGGAGGCATTCGCCGGATCGAGTGCCTTTGCAAGGGCCAGCATTTGGGCGGCCCCCCGGCGCTCAGCCGAGTCTCGGCCATCCACCCCTTTTGCCAAAATCCCCAAAATCCTCGAAAGCCCGGCCATCGTCTCCGGATCCAAAGGCACTTGATCCCGGCGAAACGCCACCGGCCCCTCCGCCGGGGCGACGAAATCCGCCGCCGACAGCAATGACCCCGTAGCCACAAGAGCGGCACAAATCCTTAAAAATTGAAAATTTCCCAGCCGCATGTTTGAAGTGATTAAATAAATCCTACGCCCATCCTCAAGCGAACATTGCGAAGGCGGCCGACTTCCGCCACCGTCGCCGCGTGCCAGACAGCCCTCCATCGCTCGAAACCCGCGAAGAAGTCATGTTTTTCGACACCGATTGCGGCGGCGTCGTCCACAATCTCGCCTACCTCCGGATGATCGAAACCTGCCGCACCCGCCTCGCCGCGTTGATGGGCATGGATCTCAGGAGCATGTCGGAAACCCGGGTTTTCGCCGTGGTCACCCGCACCGAGATCGATTACAAACGCCCGGCCAAACTCGGTGATTGGCTGGTGATCCGCGGCCGGCTGGAGGAAATTTCGCGGGCGCGCTTCTGGTGCGGTTTCGAAATTGTCCGCGAATCCGACGGAGCGACCCTGGTCACCTCCCGCCAAGCGCTCGCCCTCGTGCAAATGCCTGAAGGCAGGCCGATCCGCCTGCCCAAAGAATGGGCCGAGCGCTGGAACTCGCTTTAAATCCAATTTTCTCCACCCATGTCCATCATCCAGGAAACCATCCACCAAATGGGCAAACAAGCCCGCGCGGCCGCTCACCAACTCGCCCAACTCACCAGCGACGAAAAAAACGCCATGCTGCGCGCCATGGCCGCCGCCGTGCGCGAAGCCGCACCCGAGTTGCTGGTGGCAAACGCCAAGGACCTCGCCGCCGGAACCGAAAAAGGCCTCTCCGCCGCCATGCTCGACCGCCTCATGCTCGATGAACAACGCATCGAAGCCATGGCCGCCGGCATCGACCAGGTCGCCACCCTGCCCGACCCCGTCGGCCAGGTCCTCGATGCCTGGGACCGCCCGAACGGCATCCACATCGAGCAAGTCCGCGTGCCCATCGGCACCATCGGCATCATTTACGAAAGCCGCCCGAACGTCACCGCCGACGCCGCCGTGCTCTGTTTTAAAACCGGCAATGCCACCATTCTCCGCGGCGGCAGCGAGGCCATCCATTCGAACCGCGCGATCGCCGCCGCCCTCGCCTCCGCCGGCGCGCCCGACCACGCGATCCAGCTCATCCCGTTCACCGACCGTGAAAGCGTCGCCGTCCTCGCCGGCATGGACAAGTGGCTCGACCTCATCATCCCGCGCGGCGGCAAAGGCCTGATTGAAACCGTCGTCTCACTCGCCCGCATGCCCGTCATCAAACACTACGACGGCATCTGCCACCTCTTCGCCGACGCCGAGGCCGACCTCGAAATGGCCGTCGCCCTAACCGTCAATTCCAAGACCCAGAAATGCGGCGTCTGCAACGCGCTGGAAACCTTGCTGGTCCACCGCGACATCGCCGCCGGTTTCCTGCCGTTAGCCGCCGCCGCCCTCCGCGGGAAAAACGTCGAACTCCGCGGCTGCGACAGAGTCCGCGCCATTCTGCCGGACGTCATCCCCGCCACCGAAGACGACTGGAGCACCGAATATCTCGATCTGATTCTCTCCATCAAAGTCGTCGATTCGCTGGAGGAAGCCGTCGCCCACATCAACGAATATGGCTCGCACCACACCGACGTCATCGTTTCCAACAACGCCGCCACCGCCGAGCGCTTTCTCCGCGAAGTGGACTCCGCCTGCGTCTTCCACAACGTTTCCACCCGCTTCGCCGACGGCGGCGAGTTCGGATTCGGCGCGGAAATCGGCATCTCCACCGACAAACTCCACGCCCGCGGCCCGATGGGACTGCGCGAGCTCACCAGCTATCAATACCGCGTGCGCGGCAGCGGCCAGGTCAAAGGTTGAACCCGCCTAACCGGGCAACCGTCCCGAACGCTTCCAGATCGGCACATCGAGCTTCAAGCGGTCGATCGCTTCCGCTAGAAAACGCAGCGCCTCCGCCCGGTGCGAGCTCGCCACGCTGATATACAGCGAAGCCCCGCCCACCGGCACCCAGCCCGTGCGGTGGATGAAACACACCGCCGCACAACCGTGGATCTCCCCGAGCTCGGTCAGGTGTTTTTCCAAAACCTTGCGCGCCATCGGCTCATACGCTTCGTAGCACAGCCCTTCGAGCGCCTGTCCGTTCTCCATCTCGCGCACGATTCCCTGGAATTCCACCACCGCCCCGATCTCCCGCGACGGCGGCACCAACGGGGAAATCACAATGGCCTCCGCCGTGAAATGAATTTCAATTTTCATCAGGTCAGCCTCCGGAAACAGGGGGAAGAAACGCCAGCTCGCGGGCATCCCCCACCGGGGTGTCCCACGTCACAAACTCGGAATCGAGCGCGACCCGCAGAAACTCCCGCCGCACCTGCGGGGCGGTCCGCCCCACGATGCTCAGCGGCGTGTCCTCCGCCACACAAGCGACCGTGCGGCTGGAAAAACCGAATTCGTCACTCGAGTTGGCAAAGGCGAGAAGCAGGATTTCCATGAGGCGCGGCTGAGCGGAAAACTAAGTTCTCCTTGTCCGGAATACCACAATTTATCTTAATCCATTCCACAGTGATCTCCCTCGAAGCCGCCCGACAAGCCATCCACTCCCACCTCGGAGTTCTGGAGCCGGTGGAAACCGATCTATCAGAGTGCCGCGGCGGAGTCCTCGCCGAGACCATCCTGGCAGACGGCTTTTATCCCTCCGGCGACCGCTCCACCATGGACGGCTACGTCATCCGCGCCGATGAATCACCCGGCAGCTTCCATCTCATCGGCGAAATTCCCGCCGGCCACATCCCGGGACAGGCGCTGGCAACAGGCCAGACCCTGCGGATTTTCACCGGCGCCCTCATCCCGGAGGGTGGCGGCCGCGTGATCATGCAGGAAGACGTGCGCCGCGAGGGCGACACGATCCACGTCGATACCTTTCAGGAAAACCGCTTCATCCGCCCGCACGGTTCCGAGGCGAAACCCGGTGATGCCGTCCTGAGCGCCGGAACCTTGTTAGGCGCGGCGGAAATCGCGATCCTCGCCCAAGTCGGCGCGGTCCGCCCGAAGCTCGTCCGGCGTCCGCTCGTCCGCCACCTCGCCACCGGCGACGAACTCGTCGCACCCGGCCAAGTCCCCCGCCCCGGCCAGATCCGGGACACCAATTCCAGCTTGCTCGCCGCGTTGCTCAAAGCCCAAGGCGTCTCGCTAACCGACTCCACCCGCGTCGCCGACGACCCCGCCTCGCTCACCCGCGTCGCCGAAGGCGATTGGAACCTGCTGCTCGTTTCCGGCGGCGCCAGCGTCGGCGATTACGACTTCGGCGCGGAAGCCCTGCGGCGGCTCGGATTCACCATCCATTTCGACCGGGTGAACCTCCGCCCCGGCAAGCCGCTGACCTTCGCCACCCGCGCCAAGCAGGCCGCGTTTGTGATTCCCGGAAATCCCGTCTCGCACTTTGTCTGCTATCACGTCGCGATCCGCCTCGCCGTGGAATTGATGCGCGGCCTGCCCGAATCCTGGGATTTCCTGCCACTCGAACTCGCTGGCGGCGATGCCCTGAAACCCGATCCGCGCGACAGTTTCCACCCCGCCCGCGTGACAGTTAGAAATGGCAGACTCGTCGTCACCCCACAACGCTGGTCCACCTCCGGCGACACCTTTTCGCTCGCAGGCACCAACGCACTCGCCCGCGTGAACGCCGGCTCACCCGCAGCCGGCCTCGTCCAAACGCTGCTGCTCAACCCGCTCTAACTCATCATGCCATCCCCGAAATTCTCCCACCTCGATGCCGATGGCACCGCGCGCATGGTCGATGTCGGCGACAAGCCGATCCAGCGCCGCAGCGCCGTGGCCACCGGCTTCATCGCCTGCGCGCCCGCCACCGCGCAGGCGCTCAAGGACCGCGTCCTGCCCAAGGGCGACGTGCTCACCGTCGCCCGCATCGCCGGCATCCAGGCGGCCAAAATCACCGATCGCCTGATCCCGCTTTGCCACGGCCTGCCCTTGGAAAAAGTCGACCTCGATTTCGAAATCCAGGACACCGGCGTCGCCATCCGCGCCACTTCGGTCACCTCCGCCAAAACCGGCGTCGAGATGGAGGCGCTCACCGCCGTGTCGGTCGCCGCCCTCACCATTTATGACATGTGCAAGGCGGTGGACAAATCGATGGTGATCGGCTCCATCCAGGTCGTGGAGAAAACCAAACCATGAAAATCGCCCGTCTCACCCTCAGCGACCGCGCCAGCGCCGGCGTTTACCCAGATCTCAGCGGCCCCGAGATCGAGCGCATCCTTCAAGCCGCCGGTTATCAGGAAGTCGAGTGGATCCGCATCATCATGCCCGACGAGCGGGATGCGATCGAAGCGCTGCTGCGCCAGCTCTGTGATGACCGACACTGCGACCTCATCCTCACCACCGGCGGCACCGGCCCCTCGGCCCGTGACGTGACCCCGGAGGCGACCAAGGCCGTGCTTGAACGCGAACTTCCCGGCTTCGGCGAAGTCATGCGCATGCAAAGCTTCGCCCGGGTGCCGACTTCGATTCTCTCCAGATCCACCGCCGGTACCCGCGGCCGCAGCCTCATCGTCAACCTGCCGGGAAGTCCCAAAGCCATCGGCGAATGCCTGCCGCTGGTGATTCCCGCGATCCATGAGGCCATGAAACATCTGAGAGAAGCCTGACCCGGCTCGATCCAAAACGTCCTCGAAGACATCAGTCCGACTGGTAAGAAATGACGGTTCCTTTGGGTCATGACTTTGATGGGCAGAGGGCCGTGGACTGCGGCAGCCTGCTACCGCCCTCGGGTGTGCCAGCCTGCTGGCGGGGTCGGGGCTCCGCTCGCAACTGGAACGGATCCATCCAAGAGTCATGCCGCAGCGGGCTGCACGCAGTCCAAGTGAGTCGGAAATCCAGCTTGCCACGGCAGCATGAACACGCGGTTAGGGGAGATTGCACCCCATCCCCATGATGGACAGTCTCACCCTACACTCGGACCCGCAGGTCCCTCATGCTCCATAGCTGACCTTTCGCAACGCTGCCTCTGCCTCTCATCGCCCGCGCCCCATCCTTTCGCTTCACCGAGAACCGCTCCCGTGACACGAAGCCAAGGTGCCGGTGCTGACTAAACATCCAAAGCGGTGTGGCGCTGCGCTTCCCCCCGCACTCCAAAGGGCCGCCCATGCATGGACTGCGCTGGCAGAGCGCCGCGGCGACAGCGCTTTGGATTCTTTGCGAAGGCAAAGGGCCGATGCTGATGAAACATCCAAAGCGGTCTCATACATCCACATGAACATCCGAAACCGCTAGCGTTCCGCCGATTCAAACATAAATCGCCGGTTTCGAGGCCCAATCCTGCCGAGCCCGATCAAATAGCCACGCCCTAAACAATTACGCCAGACTCAACGACAAACATCCAGTTTGTCTGGGATTTTAAATGGAAAGAAAAATTTCCGTTCTGCGGTTCCGGTGGGACGGCGGGCTCTCACACAAATTCCATGGTCGGCTTTACGCGGGCGGGAGGCATCGGGCGGGCGTCGCTTTCGTAAATCGCTTCCCACTCGTCGATCACCTTTTGCAGCTCTCGCGCCACCTTGAGGGGATCGTTGCCGTGGACCCCGCCACGGAACAAATCCGGGCAATGGCCAATGTAAACCTGGTCCTCCTCCGACCATGCGACCCAACGATGGTAAATGTCTGTCTTCCGGTTCATTGGCCTTTGGCTTTCCTGATGGCTTCCTTGACGTCCTTTTCTTGATAGTTTTTCGCATCGGCACCCGACTGACCGGACAAGGTCAAGCTGGCTCCACTCTCGTCGTGAACGAAGTTGCGGTGGCTCCCTTTTCCACCGCGATTCAAGAATCCCGCGCTTTCGAGGTCGGAAACGAGTCGTCGGATTTTCCGGGACACCGCCGACAAATTAGCGCATTCAAACCATCGGACAAGTTGAAATCCCGGTGAGTCGGAAATCCTGCTTGCCACGGCAACATGAACACGCGGTTAGGGGAGATGGCAACCCAGCCCAATGATCACGCTCTGGTAACGCTGCTCCCACAGGGTCCCGCTGCGCTGGTGCGTGCGGTTGAACCAGCGCGTGAAACACTGCGGCAGC
>JBIPMR010000655.1:0-3199 GCA_044369025.1 Luteolibacter sp. | reverse complement strand
GTTTGAGATCATCAGCTTTCCCTAAAGGCATTGCGGCTAACCGGGATTTGATGGATCCCCCATGATAGCCCCGCCCCACTTCATGCCGCACTCCGTCCGGATGGTTTCCCGCATCGCAGCTACCGCCGGGCGGAGACACCACGGGACTGTTCCATGCGAGGCTCCACACCTCGTTCTGATAGTCCGGAACCGGAAAGGCATGGAAGGCTGCTTGGGCATCTCCCTGTCATCGCCTGACCACAATCCTCCTTGACAAGCCGCGCGCCGACCTTCATCAACAAAGGATGATGAACTATCAAAAACCACTCGAGAACTTTTCATCACTCCGCCTTGCTTCGGGCAGGAACGCCGGCATCCGCATCCTCATGGGATGTTCCATGGTTCTGCTGTTTTCGACCGGCCTCGAGGCCAAGCCCATTGTTTGGGAATACCGGGTGGTCACCGTGAACACCACCCCGAGAGTTCTCGAAGCGACGCTCAACGAAAACGGAGCGCAAGGTTGGGAACTTGTGGAAATCACCACCAAGGGCGTCGCGATTTTCAAGCGTCCGAAAGGCAAATAAGCCGCACCGCCGGGATTCTAACGACCGGGAGCCGGCGGAGACTGGGTTTTCGCCGGGCCGCTCGTGCCCGCGGATTCGAGATGCAACTGAAGGACACGCGTCAGCTCGTCGATCGTCTGAGGCAGGTCGTATGAACCATGCGGCCCCGGCACGATGAGTTCGGACTCGGCGCTCGCCAGATGGGCGCTGCTGTAGGGAACCACCCCATCCGAACTGCCCGGGGAATCGCCACGCCCGCGGTCGCCGATGATCGAATGATGGGGCACTTGGATCGGCGTCTGTTCCAAGGCCTCGAAAAGCGGATTGCCCGGTGAGAGTCCGGCGATGCTCGTCACCGGGCGGTTTTTGATGAACGCCTCGGGCAGGTCCGTGAGTGCGGTCACGAAGCGTCCCGGGAGGCGGATCAAGCGACTGAATGCCCCCGCAAACGACATGTCCGCGAGGCCGCTGCCGCGATGCGGGACGCAGATGAAAACCACGCGTCCGATTTGCGGGTTGGACTCAAACAGCAGGGACCGCCTGACGATATGGTTCGCCGGCATCCTGGCCTCCACTTGATTCGCATCGTCGCCGAGGATGGCAGCCCACAGCGTGCGGCCAGGGGAAATGACCTGCATCCGCGAGAGCAACCCGCCCATGCTGTGGCCGACGAAAACCATGTCCCGCCGGGGACCGATGATCAGGCTGAGCGCCGCGAGTTCCTCACGCAGACGCATCGCGGAATAACTGATAGGCCACCCCGACGGATAGCGGAAAACCCAATACTGATAGCGACCGCGCAACCGGGGTGCGGCGTTGAGATCATTGACCACATTGCGCCACATCCGCGGGTGGGAGTTCAGCCCGTGGACGAGGATGACGGGGATCCGTTGCGAGTCGTAAGGCTGAAGCATCACGAGCGAAGCGTCGCCCGCATCCGGGCGGAACAGACCGCTGAGGGCAAGCCGGGCCTCGCTGATATCGCGGGTGCGATCAACGATCGGGGCGGTGAAATCCGCCGCAAGCGGATACTCGGCCTTTCCCAGCCGCACGCGACTCACCGCCGTGGGATCATACGCCGTGAGCGTGACCAAGCGCGGGACTCGCGGCTTCGCGGGTCCGGAAAAGGCGAGCACCGCAGTCAGTGGTTCGATGTAGCCGAGCGTCGGAACGAAGCGGTCAATGCCACGATCTCTGGATTGCGACCAATGCGGCGACAGCGGCGCACCGGCCCCGGTTTCCTCAAACCAGTTCCTCACCAACTTGCGCGGCACCTCGCGAGCCGGCCGCACCGACTCCAACCGTGCGGGGGCATAGACAGTTGGTGCCGCATCGCGCGCGGCCTCGACCTTGTAGCTGAGTCCCGCATACGTGAAGATCCGCTGCGGGTCCCGGCCTCTTCCGACAAACAACGGAGCAAGCTGCTCCGCGGACCGGGCGAGGATTCTCAACGCCTGCTGCTGCGCCACAGGCAGCGACTCCACATTTTCCACCGCGCCGCTGCGCCCGCCCAGCTCGTCCCATGCGATCTCCGCCGCACGCAGCCGGAAAACCGCCGCCGCGTCGGAACCATCCGCCATCCGCCCCGCCTGCCGCAAGAGTCGCTCGGCGTGGGACAGGCCCGGGGTTTGCAAGGCCAGTGCGGCTCCCGCTTCCTCGCGCGGTAGGCTGACGCATGCTGGCAGCAAGCCGAGCAAAACGGCGCAGAAAATTCCTCGGGTGACACCGGTGATCATGACAGTCATTCCGAACAATCCCACCCCGCTTGTCTAGGCGGTTTGTGAAAACATGCTAACACTCCGACCGTCACTTAATACTTCGGAATCCGGATCGCCTGCCGAATCCGCCAGGCGAAATCCGGCAAACCATCGGCTTGTTGTGCCGCTTCGTTGATGTGTGACAGCCGGCGCAATTCTTCGAACGGCAGTTCCGTCTCGATCATGCCCGCGGTGTAGAGATATCGATCGACGAAACCATTCAGCAAGTGGTTGATATTAAGCCGTCCGACCCGTCCGACCCGGTTCGCGTAGCGCACGATGTTGATGGTGCAGCTGTTGCTCAGAAGGTGATAGAACTCGGGCTGGTCCGCGAGTTCGTTGATCCGTTCCAGGTAGACTTTGAGGAACTCGCGGGCCGTGGCGGCCTGGATCCGGATGCGGTAGAGAAAGACATCCTCGTTGCGGTGGTTGGTCCGCACCCCGACGATGTCGCGCTCGTCGCCGACCACGTAAATCAACTCGAACTGCTTGAAAAGCGACGCGATCGGGGAGAACCCCTCACCTTCCTCGGGGCGGGTTTCGATCGAAATACAAAGGGGGTCCGCGTTGTCGAAGTTGAAACTCACGAAGGTATGACCCACCGGCCCGACCGCCCAATAGGAGACATAAAAATCCATGGATGTCAGATGCGAGAGATCATACTCCCGCTCCTCGTGGCGCACCGTGAAATCCTCCAACGATCGATACTCGAAATTCCGGAATCCGCTGATCTTCACCCGGTCACCGTCGATGCTCACCCTCGGCATCACCGCCACGTCGGAGCGCCAGTTGCGATCATGTGACGGACGGATGGTGCTCCACCAAACAAGCAGCAGGAGATACGCCACGGCAAACATCCCGATCCGCCGCGGCCGGCAGGGCCGCCACAATGACCAGACA
>JBIPMR010000654.1:0-3200 GCA_044369025.1 Luteolibacter sp. | reverse complement strand
GCGGTCACCCTCAATGGCGGCGCCACCGTCACCTACACCCCGACCGCCGGTTACTCGGGCACGGACTCGTTCACCTACACGATCAGCGACGGCAACGGCGGAACCGCCACCGCCACGGTGAACCTCATCGTCAATGCCGCCATCAACGAATCCTCCATCACGGTCACCCGGGAGGCCACCGTATCCAGCGGCACACCGGATGCCGATGTGAATGAAGCCACCGCCGATTATCTCATGATCAAATATCACGAGCCGCTCACGGCGTCGCGCAAGGCCTATTTCCAGTTCGATGTCGGCGGCCTTGCCGTGGATGCCAGCGGCAGCGCCACCTTCACCCTTTTGTTTACAAACAGCTCCCGGCAGAAAGTCCGGTTATGGGCGCTGAACCAAACTTATGCCGGGTTCAGCAGCACGGTGACGTGGAACAGTGCTCAGGCGAATGAGACCACCTCCAACAGCGTGCTCACCAGCGGCGCCTTCACCGCCACCCCGATCGGCTCGGGCGCGCTCATTCCGCTGAGCGGCAGCACCCCGGTCGCTTTCACGATTCCTAACATCGGCAGCCACATCCACAATGGTCGGATCACCCTCGTGCTGACGGGAGAGCCGGATGCGTTGAACAACTCCGCCGGCCTGCGCTGCAGCAGGAATGCCGCCACCCTGAGCCTGCCGCTCGCGCCGGTCCTGCCCGCGACCCGTTGGCGGCAATCGAAATTCGGTGCGGAATCGGCCAACGAATCGGTCGCGGGATTCGCCGCCGATCCGGATAGGGACGGGATTCCGAATCTGATGGAATACGCCCTGGGTGGAAATCCGCTGCTGGCGGACACCGGCATTCTTCCGACGATTCATCTCACTAACAACCAAAGCGAATTTGTTTTCACCAGGAACCCCGCTCAAACCGACCTTCGCATGACCGTGCAGGCTGCCGATGGTCTGAACGGCCCCTGGACGGACGCGGCGGTTTCCGCCGCCGGCGCGGCTTTTGTCGCGCTGATCCCGTCGGTGAGCCAATCCGAAGACACTGGAGCACCCGAACGCACTGTGACGATCATCGAGAACATGTTGCGGCAGAAGCGCTTCATGCGGTTGCGGGTCGAATGGATGAATCCATGAGACCCATCTATCAGAACGGCTGGTTGTCTTTGTTCAACTTGCCGACGGAGCCGTCGAAGTAGAGACCCAGGCGATAGCTGCCATGAGCCAGGCCTTCCGGAATGTCTCCCTTCAGCGCCTGGTCGGTGACTTCGGGATGCAGTTGATCGAAGGCGGTGATGGCCCAGGTGCGCTCGGTCTTCGGTTGGGAGAGGACGACTTGAAGCCGCATCGGCATGCGTTCCTCGTTCGAGGCGGGCGCGGGTTTTCCCCATGGATTCTGGGTAACGGATCCCATGCCGATCGGCAGCTTCTGTTGCATGTACCAGGCGGGCGCGTTGAGTTTCGCCGAATCCCTCTGCCACGAGGCAGCCATCGGGGCGATCAATTCGCCCTTCTCCGGGGCATCGTCTCCCAGATAGGACGCGAGGCAGTCACTCAGCCGCCGCCATTCCCTGGGATTGGAAGGCACAGGACTGTTATAGACCGGTGTCTGCCGGGTGAACAAGGGCCCGGGCAGCAGGTCGTTTTGATCCGCGGCATACATCGAGATGCAGGTCGAAATCTGCCGCAGGGTTTTGGTGTCATTGGCGGCTGCCGCGGCTTTCCTCATCAGGGTGACCCCCATGAACGAGAGCACTGCGAGCACCGTGATGATCAGGATGACCACCATCATCTCGACGAGGGTAAACCCGGAGAAGGGCCGGGGTGCACGATGCTTGTGAGTGATCATGACGAACTTGACTTTGTGGGGTTTCAATCCGCCCGCACGACCTTGAGCCGGGCGAATTTCTTCACCGGGGTGCCAGGGGTGAAGGTGAAGGCGATCGTTAGGCCGGTATCTCCGGCGGCTTGAGTGACCACCGGCGTCCAGGAATCCGCCGCGAGCGTTTCGGAGGTTTCGATGACCCATGAAACATCGGCGTTGGTGATGGCCTCGGCACCCTTGGTGAAGGTGATCGTGTTGGCTGCAAGCGAACCCGCAGGCTGGCTCGATACCTTCGGATCCTTGCCGAGCGCGTATTCCACGCCATTGGAGATGCCGTCGTTGTCGAAGTCGGCATCGAAGGCGGCGGCGGCGATGCCGTTGGCCACCGCCCAGTCGGCGTAGGTGTCTCCGCCGATCGGGCCGGTCAGCACGGTGAGCGTGCCGATGCCGGCGAAGTTCGTATTGTTGACGGTGGTGGCTCCGGACCCGCTGGCGCCGTAGACGCCGGCGGGCTGTTGGACGCCGTTGATGGTGAGCGTGTCCACCGAGTCAGTGACCGCGCCGTCGGTCTCGTCGAAGTTGAGATCGAGGATGGCGGTGGCACCGATGGCGACGGCGGATGAATTCGCGAGGTAGGGCTGGTTGATCCGCAGCGTGCCGTCGGTGATGAGGGTGTCGCCGGTGTAGGTGTTAGGCGCGGTGACCGACCAGATGTTGGAGCCTTCCTTGGTCAGCGAGGTGGCTGCGTTCGCGGCGTCACTGATGACTGCGGCAAGCACGCTGGTGCCGGGGGCGGTGCCGGACAGGCGGAATCCGCGGGTATTGGCGAAAACCACGGTGCCGGTGCCGCTGCCCGGCCCGGTGGCGGTGAAAACGGTGTCGGGGTCGCTGTTGGCGGCTCCGATCAAGGTGAAGTCGGTGTCGCCTGCCGTTACGATCTTGTAGCGTGTGCCATTGATGAGGCCGCCGGTTGCGGTTGCCCCGGGCTCACTGACGGCGACGTCACCCGTGCCCGTCAGGGTGAGTGGTCCGCTGCCATTGGCGGCGAGCGTGCCACCGAGGGTGCCGATGGTGAACAGCCTGTCGCTGGTGGAGGCCGCGCCGCTGTGCGCGAGGGTGCCGCCGTTGAGGACGATGAACTCGGCGTCTGCGGGCGCAGCGCCGATGCTTCCGGCGACGGACCCGTCAGTGAGGTCCGGAACATTGAGGGTCCCGGCGGACACCGTGGTGACACCCGAATAGGTGTTGGTGCCAGTCAGGGTCACGCTGCCGCCGCCGGTCATGCGGACGACTCCGGCACCGGACAAGGTGTTGGCCACGGTGATCGCATCCGCCTGGTTGAATTGCAGCGTGGTGGCGATCGTCACATCGCCGGACCCCAGGCTGCCGCCGGTGT
>JBIPMR010000653.1:0-3202 GCA_044369025.1 Luteolibacter sp. | reverse complement strand
ATTTCACGTCAGCCCGACCTGCTCGCCCACCCGCGCCGCGTTGTTCAGTGGCCGCCACGAGTTCAAGAATGGAGTCACCCACACCATTTTCGAGCGGGAGCGGATGAGCTTGAAGACCATCACCCTGGCGCAGGTGCTCAAGACCGCCGGCTACACCACCGGCATCTTCGGCAAATGGCACCTCGGCGACGAGGAGGCCTATCGTCCGGAAAACCGCGGCTTCGATGAGGTTTTCATCCACGGCGGCGGCGGCATCGGCCAGACCTATTCGGGATCTTGTGGCGACGTGCCCGGCAACACGAACATCAACCCGACGCTCTGGCACAACGGCGATTTCGCAAAGACCGAGGGCTACTGCACCGACCTGTTTTTCGAGCGGGCCATGGCTTGGATCGGTAAAAATCTAGCAGAAAAAACACCGTTCTTCGCCTTCATCCCGCTCAATGCCGCGCACACGCCGCTGGTGCTGCCGGAAAAATATTACCAGCACCACCTCGGCAAGCCGGGCGTGTCTGAGGACGTGGCGAAATTCTACGGAATGATCGAAAACGTCGATACCAACTTCGGCAGGTTGCTCGCGCTGCTGGACGAGCGGGGCGTCGCTGACAAGACGCTTGTCATCTACATCGGCAGTGACAACGGCGGCTCCGCCCCGGCCTGCGAGATCTTCAACGCCGGAATGCGCGGCAGCAAGGGGATGCCCTATCAGGGCGGCACCCGGGTGCCGTGCTTTTTCCGCTGGCCCGCCGGTGGCATCCCGGCAGGAACGGAATGCGATGGATTGGCCGCACACATCGATCTTTTCCCCACGCTTGCCGGAATCGCCGGAGCCACCGCTTCCGATGAGGTGGGAAAACAAGTCGAAGGCAGAAACCTGCTGCCATTGCTCAAGCACGCGAAAGCCGAATGGCCCGAGCGCACGCTCGTCCATCACGTCGGCCGCTGGGGCAAGGGCGAATCACCCGCGGGCTCGATCAGGCTGTTATGAAACTCCAAGCAGGTCTCCTTTTGCGATTCATGTGCCTCGCCCTCGCCTGCCTCACGCTTGGCGACAGGATGAGATCCTGCCGGAATTCAAACACTTCCCGGATTGGTTCGTGGAAAACAAGCCGCGACCGTCGCGAGGCCGCGACTGTTTCACCACTTGGAATGACTTCACCAAAGACTCACCGCGGGTTCCCTCTGGCCTAATCGGCCCGGTTGCGCTTCAATCCGCCCAGCGACCCGGCGTTTCATGAAATCCAATCCACTCCTCAGACCCAGGCCAGCGCCACCCAGGTCGAGTCTTGCCCGGCGTGGCGTTGGTCCGGTCCTCAGCGCTTGCAGAATGGTCGTGGCCCTGCTGATAAGCACCCAAATCCTCCAAGCGGCGACCACTCCCATCGATGCCGAATCCCGGGTCCGTGCGCTTTCCCAGACGGACCTCGAGCAGCGTCTCGTGACCGTGGATGGTGAACTCAACCAGCTGGCCTCGCTGAGCCTGCTGAGCGGTGTCGGTGCGGTGGGCTACCGATCGCAGGTTCACAGCTCTCCCACCGAACCGGAATCGATCCGGATCGATCTCGGCGACGAGGTGGCCATCGATCAGATCGTTTTGGTTCCAACGATCTGGCGCGACACGAGGACCGGATTCCGTGCGGATGGTTTCCCTCGCGAGTTCAGGATCATCATCGGCACCGAGGCCGATCCGGCGGGCACCGTGGTGGCAAGCTATGGACCCACAAGCCGGCCGCTGCCAAGGATCGCCCCGCTCGTGGTGTCATGCCCCGGCACCATTGCATCCTGGGTGAAGGTGGAAACCGTGGTCATGTCACCACGCGCCTGGGATGGAAAGTATATCCTGCAACTCGCCGAGATCCTTGTTTTCAGTGGTGAGGACAACGTGGCGCTTCAAAGCCCCGTGCAAATCCCGTCGCCCGAGGGATCCGGCGGTCTTGGATGGGACAAGAAATACATGGTGGACGGCTTTGTCCCCTATCTGATGGACGCTGCCGGAGGCGCGCAAAGTCTGGCGTTCATGAGCAAAACCGATATCGGTGACCAACCCGCCATCACCTTCGATCTCGGTGAAAGCCTGCCGCTCGATCGGATCCACTATCATGTCACGGATCTCAGCGACACGGTTCCACAATCCATCAGCGACGGCTTCGGCGTCCCCCGCCGCTTCGTGCTGGAGGGGGCGAACCGAGCGGATTTCTCGGATGCGGTGCAATGGGTCGAATACCAAATGGAATCAACCTACGATGTGGGCCCGATCATCATCCGTCGCTTTCCCGTCAAGACGGGTCGCTATGTTCGCTTGATCGCAGTTGATCCATTCATCAATACCCTTGAGCTGAACAAAGGCACCCAGTTTGGTGCCGCCGAAATCGAACTGTTTTCCAACGGCCGCAATGTGGCGCTCGCAATTCCCCCGCAAACGGACATTTCAGTGAATGCCCCCGGGCGCTCACCCGCATCGCTCACCGATGGTCGCAACCTTTATGGCAATATCCTGCCTGTCAGGGATTGGATGAACCAACTGGCAAGGCGGCATGATCTGGAAACCGAACGCCCCGTCATCACCAAGGAACTGGACCGCCGCTATCTGCGCCAGAAGGCCAATCTGAATCGGCTGGGCTGGCTCGCCGTGCTCCTTGCCGCGGGGATCGTTTCTGTCATCCTCATTGAGCGCATCAGGCGGATGCGCCAGATCGCACAAATCCGGGAACGTCTTGCCGCGGACCTGCACGACGAACTGGGCGCGAACCTCCACACCATCGGCTTGCTGAGTGATCTCGCGGCAGACGCCGGAGATTCCCCGACGGAAATGGCCACGCTCTATCGGCGGATCCGCTCGGAGACCGAACGCTCGGGCATCGCCGTGCGGCATTGCAGCGACATGCTGTCCGCCAAGGGGCTCTACACCGACATCCTCGCTGACATGGAGCGGACATCTAACCGCATCATGGCGAAGCTGGAGCACGAAATTTCAATCACCGGCGAGGAACATCTCAAAGCCCTCCCCCCTCGCACCCGTGCCGATCTGTTTTTGTTTTACAAGGAATGTCTGGTGAACATCAGCCGCCACTCCGCGGCCACCCGTTACACCACAGAACTGACAGCCGAGACGGATCGCGTGCACATGAAAATCTCCGATAACGGCCTGGGAGTGGACATTGCCGAGAAAGATGGAGTGCCCGCATCACTCAAGCGCCGGGCC
>JBIPMR010000651.1:0-3207 GCA_044369025.1 Luteolibacter sp. | reverse complement strand
ATCCAGAAGTAATAGTTCCCGGTGGCCGGGGCGATGAAGTAACCACGAAGGCGCCCGCCGGTGTTAGGCGGGTAGGCGCTGTCATCTTCGGCGGTCGTTACCGTGTCGATTTCACCCGGAGGAGTGGTCCACGGCACGGCGGCGAGAGAGGAACCGCCGACGCCGGTGGTCCACAACTCGCGGGTGAGCTGGTTTCCCGCGGCGAGGACCTCCAGGCTCATCACCGCGCTGCCGCTGCCGGTTTCGTTGGTGGTGGTGACGGAGAATTGATAGATCCCGGCGGCGGGAGGGGTGCCGCTGAGGATGCCATTGGCGAACGTCAGCCAGGCTGGCAATCCGCTGGCGCTGACAACCCCGCCGTTGCTGCCGGTCAGCGGCATGCTGAATGGCGCGCCGGAGCCGAGCACGAATACCACCTCGGTCGGGCTGGTGATCGTGGGAGCACCGGACCGGGTCGGGAACAATCGTTGGGTCGGAATGATCTGCTTGGCCTGATCCTCGCTATACCATGATAGGTGCGCTTCGGCGGAACTGGTATTTTCATAATATTCCATGACGATGTCATAGAAGACATTTGCTTTCAGTTCGATGGATCCGGTGGAGTCGGTGACTCCCCCACCCGGCCAGCGATCGACGACGAGCTGCTTGTTGACCCAGAGTTTGACGCCATCATCCACACGGGCGACGAAGTGGTAGGTTTGCGAATACTGGGGCAGGATCTGGCCGGTCCAGCGGATGCTGTAGTTGTTATGGAACATCGAGGGATCCGGGACCCCGGTGAGCCAGTCGCCGTTGTTGCCATTGGTGATGGCGGTGTCCGTCTGCGTGCGCGCGACCGGCGGGGTGAAGGTGGAATTGGAATAGTAGTTGGCAATCCAACCGGCGCTGTTGGTGGCATTGTTTGAAAACACGGTGCCGTTGGGAATATTGACGAAGCTGCCGCCATTGATCTGCCATTGAAACCGGCATTTGGCGGAGCCGGTGGTTTCGGCGAATTCCACCACCACCCGATAGCGCCCGCCTGCGGACGCCGGCACCCCCAGCGCGATGGGAGCACTGGATTTGTAGCCGCCGGTGGCCGGGGTATCCCAGCCGTTTTCGAGAATCGGTTGGAGCCCGCCGCCGGTGTCGATGCTGACGCGGGCCTTGTCGTCGGCATCGAGGCGGAACACATAGTTTCCGGCGGTGACGGGCGATAGATATCCCACCCAGGTGACCGAGTGGTTGTCAGCGGAAACGTAAGAGTTGCCATTGGGAGTTCCGTGCCCCCAGGTGAAATCCACGGTCGGATCGAGGCGGGTGAGCGGCGGGCTGAATTGGCTGATGATCAGGCTGCCAGTGCCGCTACCGGGGACCGTTCCGCCAATCGGGACGACGAATGAAGTCGAGGTCGGAACCGAGGTGATGGTATAGGTTTTGAGAGTGTTGTAAGCGGCGGTGTTGAGGTTTCCCGAGGTGAATTGCAAATTGACCTGCGCGCCTGCGATGAATCGAGTAGCCGGTTCGCCGGTGTAGGTGATGGTGGCGTTGCCGGACGTCGTATTGACTTTCGAATAACTGTAGCCCGCGGCCTTGCCATCGAAGTTCAACAGGCTGGAGTAGGTGCTGCTGGAACCCGGGTAGTAACTTCCGGCGAGCCCCGTGCCGCCGGGATGGTTGCCCGCATGAATGGTGATGCCTGCGAATGCCGGATTTCCCAAGGTGTAGTTGCCCGCCGCCCCGGGACTGTCAGGCGCGCCGGCCGTCAGGAAGAGGGTGGCGCTGCCGGTGCGCCGGGGATTCCGCAGCGGCGTGATTCTGACATCGATGGCATTGACGCCCGCGGGAAAGGTGATGAAGCCGGGCAGCGGCGCGTAATCCACCCCTGCAACGGCGGTCCCGCTTGGAGAAAGCGGTATGGTGACATCGCCGAGCAGCATGTGGCCGGAGCGCGAAATCTGCAGCACTCCAAAATCACCGACCGGTGTCAGATCGTCCACCGGCTGGGTGGCGCTGGGATCGACGGGATGAAATGACACCACATTCTGCGACTGGAGGTTCGCCGCCAAAGAAGTGTGGTCGAAACTGGTTTGTGCCTGCACGGGCGCCGCCACGGAGAGGCCGAGCGCGTGTTTCGCCCAATCGCTCACCCGGTCCCCCTGCGTCGCCCGGTCGGAGACTCCGACCTGGAAAAAATTTCCGGCAGCCATCGGCACGGTCAGGGTTTGGGTGGTTCCGTCGCCGGTGATCGCCGGGAGCGTGCCACGCGACCATGCGTCGAGCAGGTTGGTGCTGCTTTCCGCCTGATAGATTTTTCCCGGCACCGTGGGGAAAGTGAGGTCGAGCGAGTTGGCATGGGTTTCCACGGCGGGCGCGCGGAAGTGGGCCTCTCCGGGTGCTTTCGTGAACGGATTGGTGCCGGCGAGAAACTCGTGGCGGTTTTTCACGCCATCGCCATCGGCGTCCTGGTCGAGCCAGCCGGTGTAGGGCGCTTGCCCGTTCATCTGCGCGTCGCGCACGCCGAATTTTTGTTTCCAGATCGCCTCGTTGATAGTCAGGTCCACCTGCGCGGCGGCCTGTCCGGCCATGGCAAGCAGCGTGCCGAATACGGCCGAAACGAGCTGGCCACGGCGCGGCGGACGGCTGCGGAATGGGTGATAGATCGCGGACATGGGTTGGGTTTTCCACGGGGTGATTGAAATCGTTAGAAAACCCTCCGACTCGATTCAACACCCAATAGCCGGGCACCCATAGCACTCGCGCTCCGACTCAGCCACCACCAATGTTGGCCGGCAGGAAAATTCCATTCCCCCGCCGTCCGGGCGGGAAGACGATCTGGTATCGACATCCCGGCGCGATCGATTCATTTTCCCGCGGGGCATGAACCGCATCCATTTCACCATTCTCTTGCTGAGTGCCACCGTCGTGACCGCGACGGCGGCCCCGCGGTTTGCCATCATCCGCGTGAAGGATATTTACACGGCGCTGCCATCGACCGCGGATTTGCAGGAGGAGATCAAGAACGAGCGCGATGAAATCATGAAGGACGAGCACGCGGACCTGCTCCGCAAAATCATTTCCGAGCTCCAGACGATCCAAGCGCAGCTCTCGGACCGCAACAATCCGCTCGACGAAGTGACCAACCGCAAGCTCGCCCGCCACTACGAGATCAAGCGCCAGGAAGGCCAAACGCTGCAGCAGAAGTTCGAAAATTTCAAATCCGAGAAG
>JBIPMR010000652.1:0-3207 GCA_044369025.1 Luteolibacter sp. | reverse complement strand
CGGCGAACCATGAGTTTTCCGCCCTGGCAGACATCCGCGACACCCGTCCGATGTCCGACGGCATCATCCGCGTCCGTGACAATGACGACCTTTCCCTCGAGTTCGCCTCCTCGCGCAGCGCTGCCGACGGCAGCACCGCCAAACACCGCTACCACCTCATCGGCGGCGACGTCGAACTCAAGGACACCACCGATCCCACCGCAGAGGCGGCCATGCGCGCCACCGCCGCCACCTCCCGCTGTTTCGGTTCGGACAAGGCCTCCGCCTGGATCGATGACGCCGGCACCCGTTTCCGCCTGCCGAAGACCGACGCCCTCTACGACGCGCCCTTCGCCGCCGGCTGGGCCCGCGGCGTGCGCGAGGCCGTCACCGAACGCGAACTGCTCAACTGCCACGGCACCTTCTACGAGGTTCCCCGCAGCAACTCGGGCGGCTACCGCAAAATGCGCGCGCTCGCCACCCACGGCAAACGCATCGCCGACTTCGCCTCATGGCGCGGACTCTTCGTCCTCACCGGCGTGCTCGACGACGCCCCGACATCTAACCATATCATCAAAAACCCCGACGCCACCGCCGCCCTCTGGCTCGGCGAGATCGACGACCTCTGGCGCATGGGCGAGCCCCGCGGCAACGGCGGCCCCTGGCTCGACACCGCCGTCAAAGCCAATGCCCCGTCCGATCCCTATCTGATGTACGGCTACGATCACAAAGCCCTCACCCTCGCCACCACCGCTGCCACCACCCTCACCGTGGAAGTCGATTTCCTGGCGGACAACACCTGGTCCACCTATCAGGCTTTCAAACTCGCCGCCGGGCAATCCGTCAAACACGTCTTCCCGCAAGGATTTCACGCCCATTGGGTCCGTGTGAAATCCAGCGCCGCCACCACCGCAAGCGCCCGATTCACCTACGGTCCTCCTGAATAGAACCCGGCGGAAGCCCGCAAAAACCCGACATCATGCATCCAGCCATCCATCGGTTTACGAAATGCCTCGCGCTGTTAGCAGCACTGGCATTCCCCCGGCTCGCGGCCCAGTCCTACACCTGGCGCAACGCGGGAGTCGGCGGCGGCGGCTTTGTCACCGGCACCGTTTTCCACCCCACGGAACCCGGCCTCGTTTACACCCGCACCGACGTCGGCGGCATCTATCGACTCGATGACACCACCCGCCGCTGGATCCCCCTCAACGATCAGATCGGCGGACTCAACAACGAGTTCCAGCACCTCGGGGTGCTCAGCATCGGCCTCGACCCCAACGATCCCAACCGCATCTACATCGCCACTGGCCAATACGGCGGCACGGAAAGCTGGAAACTGAATTCCCGCATCTACCGCTCCACCGACCGCGGCAACACCTGGCTCCCGTTCGTCACTCCCGGCTTTAAAATGGCCGGTAACGGCGAAGGCCGCGGCACCGGCGAACGCATCGCCGTCGATCCCGTCAATGGCGCGAACCTCCTCGTCGGCACCAGCGACGCCGGCATCTGGCGCAGCACCAACTCCGGCGCGTCATGGGCCCGCCTGCCCAACTTCCCAAGCACCCTCACCCACCTCAATTTCCTGCTCTACGCGCCCGCCAACCACGCCAGCCCCGGCCCCGGCCGCCGCGTCTATGCCGCCGCCAACACGCTAACAGGCCAAAGTTTCTGGTGCTCCGACAACAACGGCGACAGCTGGACCGAAATGCCCGGCCACCCCGGCACGGCGATCGGAGCGGAAATGATGCCGCTGCAAGGCTCCTTCGATGCCGCCGGCGTCTTCTACTCCACCTGGGGCGACGCCACCGGCCCCGGCAACTTCGCCACCGACTACGGGGTTTGGAAACTCTCCGCCGACGCCACCACCTGGACCTCCATCCGGCCACCCACCGGCCAGGGATTCTTCTCCGGCATCAGCGCCGACCCGCGGGTGGCCGGCCATGTGGTGGTCTCCACCCTGCTCCGCTGGTGGCCCGGCGACGAGGTCTATCGATCCACGGACGGCGGCAGCACCTGGACCGCCGCCCTGCGCAGCGCCAGCCGCTCGGCCGGGAATTCTCCGTGGGCCGCATCCGCCACGCCCCACTGGATCACTGATATGGACATTGATCCCTTCGATTCCGAGCGCGCGATTTTCAACACCGGTCTCGGTCTTTTCGAATCCACCAATCTATCCGCATCAGGCACCACCCGCCTGTGGACCTTTTTCAACGACGGACTCGAAGAACTCGTCCCGCTCGGGCTGCTCAGCCCCACCGCCGGCCCGCCGCTCGTCTCGGTCACCGGAGACTACACCGGCTGGCGGCATGACGACCTGAACCGCTCGCCACTCCGCGGCCGCCACAACCCCGGCAACGGATCGAACGGAAAAATCGCCGGCGCGCCCCTCGCCCCGGAGAAAATGATCCGCCAAAACAGCACGGCCACCTATTTCTCACAGGATGCCGCCGCCACCTGGGCCGCCTTCCCCACCCAGCCGCCCACCGTCGCCAACGGCCACGGCACCGCCATCCTCTCGGCAAACGGCCAACGCGTCCTCTGGTGCCCCACCAACTCCGAAGCCTATCGATCCACCGACTCCGGTGCCACCTGGACCCTATCTAACGGGACAAGCCTCGCAGGATCACTCACCCCCATCGCGGACAGCGTGAACGGCGAACTTTTCTACCTCTGGAACAACACCGCCAAAACCCTGCTGCGCTCCACCGATGGCGGCCTGAACTTCACCACCGCCGCCAACGGCACCGCCACCACCAACTTCAACGGCGGCGTCTTCCGCAGCGTCCCGCAAAACAGCGGCCACCTGTGGGTCGCCGCCGGAGGCAACGGGCTCCACAAAAGTACCAACTCCGGCAGCTCATTCACCAAGTTCCCGAACATCACCGCCGCCTACCGCATCGCCTTCGGCCGCGCCGCGCCCGGGGCCAGCCATCCCGCCGCCTTCCTCTGGGGCACCGTCTCCGGCGTCAGCGGATTTTTCCGCAGCGACAACGCCGGCTCATCCTGGACCCGCATCAACGACCATCTCCATCAGTTCGGCTATCAGAACGACCTCGCCGCCGACCCCCGCGTTTACGGCCGCGTCTATCTGGCCACCAGCGGCCGCGGCGTGGTGATCGGGGAAATCGCCACCACCCCGCCCGCCTCACAGCCGACCCGGTTGGTTTATGACGACGCGCCGGGGAACGGCTGGAGCAACGCCTCCGCCGGAGATACCAACCTCGCCGG
>JBIPMR010000650.1:0-3212 GCA_044369025.1 Luteolibacter sp. | reverse complement strand
CCGGCAACACCACCATCATCGAGGTCAAAGCGGTGATTTTCACCCGCCGCGAGGTGAAGCGGCTTGGGATCGCGCCGATGTCGAGCATGTTCTGGTTTGGTGAAAACTCACGCCGCCGCTTCGATGACTTCCGCCCGGAAGTGCATGATTCCGATGGCCTGGCGATCCGCATGAGCACCGGCGAGCGCCTCTGGCGGCCGATTTCCAATGATTCGGGCAAGGTGGAGCTGAGTTTTTTCGACATGGAAAAATGCGATGGCTTCGGCCTGCTGCAACGCGACCGCCGCTTCGGCGCGTATGAAGATGCCGAGGCGGACTATCACTTGCGCCCGTCGCTGTGGATCGAGCCCACCTCCGATTGGGGACCCGGCCGGGTGATGCTGATGGAGATTCCGACCACCAACGAACTGGCCGACAACACCGTGGCGATGTGGGAGCCGGCCAAAATCCCGCAACCCGGCGATCGTCTTGAATTCACCTATCGCCAGCATTGGACGATGAATGACGATCCATCCATCGCCGACGGCCGGGTGGTCGCCACCCGCACCGGTGTCCACGACTGGCAGCCCGAGCAGCGGACCATGGTCGTCGAGTTCGCCGGCAACGCCCTCAACCAGCAAACCGACACACCGCTCAAACCGCTGGTCCAGGCCGTCGGCCCCGGCTCGGACCGGGTGAAAATCCAGGGAATCACGATCCAACCGATGCCGGATGCGCGCTGGCGCGTCGCCTTCCAACTCGCTCCGGCCGCCGAGGGTGGCAAGCTGGCGGACATCGGGCCGGTCGAACTTCGTTGTTGCATCAAGCGCGGAGAAAATTTCCTCACCGAAACATGGGTCCACCGCGTCATTCCTTAGACACACTGCGCCCGCTCAACGAGCTGGAGCTCAATGAGTGGGAAGAGGCCTATGCCGCCGTCGAGGCTTACCTGCAGGCGCTGCGCCTGCGCAACCGCCTGCTCGTCGCCGAACTCGTGCGCAGCATCCTGTGGCGGGCATCCGCGAGACGGGTATCCGAACCGGACAAGCCTGCCCGGCTGCTGGCGATGGAAGAGGCACTTTCCGAAGTGGCTGAATGGACCCAGGACGTGCTCGATGTGCCGTTGGAAAACCGCCGCTTGGCCGCCCGCGGCCGACTTGCCCTGCTGCTGGCCGGCATGCCCGGGCAATGGCAGGGAGTTTTCCTGACGCCCGCGCCGTGGCCACCCGAGTTTGTGGATGCGATGAAACGTTCCTATCTCGCTGCCGGGCCGCAGTTTGCGGAACTGACCATGATCCCGAAGCCCTTGGAACTCAATGCCATCGGCAGCGGAGCCGCGCAGTGGTGGGAAACCATGGATCGCAGCCCCATCGTCCGCTTCATGTTCATCGGCCTGCTGGTCGGCCTGATCGTTCTCACCGTTTGGTTCTTCACCTATGGAAATATCTGATCAGCCACCCGGTGAGGGCACTCCGCCATTTTTCGGGCGTTTCCGCATGGTTCTGCGGCGCACTTTGTTCTTCGGCAGCGTCGTCATCGTCAACGTGGTGGCCAGTTTGTGGCTGGCCGATCTTTTCTGGCGCATGGGTTTCCAGAAAGCCCACTTCCCGCTGCTGGCGATTTTCATCCTGCTCAACGGGCTGCTCACGCTGGGTTCCTTCCATGCGATTTTCGGTGCCATCGACATGTTGTTGGGGCGCAAGCGCTCGGTCCGTATCACCCAACTCGCGGATGGCGCGAGCGGCCCGCTGCTCAAGCGCCATGCGGTGGTGATGCCGGTTTACAATGAAGACAGCGTGAAAACCTGCGGCCGGATCGAGGCGATTTACCGCTCGATCGAAGCCACCGGCCACCTCCCGTCCTTCGATTTTTTCATCCTCAGCGACACCCGCGACCTCGACCTCTGGGTGTTGGAGGAGACCGCCTGGACCAACCTCTGCCGCCGCCTTGAAGCCTTCGGCCAAATTTATTACCGCCGCCGCAAGACCAACGAAAACCGCAAGGCCGGCAACATCGGCGACTTCGTCCGGACCTGGGGCGGACGCTATGAATCGATGCTGGTGCTCGATGCGGACAGCCTGATGGACGGCGCGGACATCGTCAAAATGACCCGGGTGATGGAGGCCTACCCGCGCCTCGGGATTTTGCAAACGCCACCGCGTTTGATCCGTGGTTCGTCGATTTTCACCCGTCTCCAACAATTCGCGATGCGCCTTTACGGGCCGCTTTTCATCCGCGGGCTCAACTACTGGCAGCTCAGCGGCGGCAGTTATTGGGGCCACAACGCGCTGATCCGCCTGGAGCCGTTTTCGCAATATTGCGAGCTTCCGGCGCTTCCCGGACGCGAGCCGTTCGGCGGCCGGATTCTCAGCCACGACTTCGTCGAGGCCGCCCTGATGGTCGCCAAAGGTTGGGAAGTCTGGCTCGCTTGGGACATCGAGGGCACCTATGAAGAAGCGCCGCCGACGCTGGTCGATCACCTGATCCGCGACCGCCGTTGGTGCCAGGGGAATTTGCAGCATTTGTGGCTCATTTTCGCCCGCAAGCTGCCGTTTTCCGTCCGGATGCACCTGTTCATGGGCATCATGGCCTATCTCGGCAGCCCGCTGTGGTTCCTGTTCCTGGTGCTGGGAACGTGGGTGGCGTGGGACCGCTACTCCAGCGAGCTCAGCCAGCTGCCTTTCGAGAGTTATGTGGACCGCTGGTTCCACATCAACGGCATCGAACAAAGCATCATTCTCACCATCGGGATTTTCTCGCTGTTATTCCTGCCGAAAATTCTCGCCGTCATCGGTGGGATCCTCACCCCCGGCATCCGCCGTTCGTTTGGCGGTGCCTGTCCGATTCTGGCCGGAGCCTTTCTTGAGACCCTGGTTTCGATGTTGTTAGCGCCGTGCATCATGGTCGCGCACACCATGATGGTGCTCAGCATCATCCTCGGCCGGGCGGTCGGATGGGGAAACCAAAACCGCGAAACCGACGGCACCTCGTGGCGCGACGCCTTCCGCTTTCACGCGGTGCAAACCATCCTCGGCGTGGTGTGGGCCGGGATCGCGCTCACCATCGGCTACAAGGCGAAGACCCAGGCCGGCATCGGCAGCGATTATTCATTTGCCATCTGGATGAGCCCGATCCTGCTAGGACTGCTGCTCGCGGCGCCGGTTTCCGTCTGGACCAGCCGGGCCCGCTACGGCCGCGCCCTTGCCCGGCACAAAATCCTGGCAACTCCCGAA
>JBIPMR010000648.1:0-3219 GCA_044369025.1 Luteolibacter sp. | reverse complement strand
GGTTTCCATGGTGAAACCCGAACCTGAATTCCACGCCCTCAGACCAGTGGCAACCTCGCCGATGCATTCAAAGTCGAAACGCCGCCTCAAACGTGTGTAGGTGATGGAGAGCAATCCATCCTGAATCCCGACGATGGGATAGCCACCGTTGTCGGTTGTTGCGCGGAGCCACGGACTGATGCCGGGCAACCGCGTGCCTCCGCCCTCCGGGGTGACCAGCAGCGAGACATTCCTGGCACCTGCGGCATTGGACTCGCGCATCATCAATCCCACTTTCGCCCAGTAGTCCGTGTCGGACATGCTCACGAGGCGCGCGGTGATCACGCAATCGCCGCTGAGGGTCTGGGAGACGAAACTGAAGGCGTCCTCATTCCCCCAGATGTCCGAGCCGGATCCCCGGAGGGTGAATGTATCATTGATGGAACTGGAGCTTCCTGCGATGCCCACGTTTCCAATGTCCTGCCGTAACCAAGCCGTGGGCAGGCCGGGAATGGTGAGACTGACTTCCTGCGAGGTAGGACCGCAGACATGGCCTGCGTAGGCGACGACCGCATAGCAATACCCCAGCCCTTTCTGGGCAAAGCGGTCCGTGAACTCCGGCTCGGTGAGATAGGTGCCGACATTGAAATAAGGACCACCCGGCTGAGTCGCCCGTTTCACCGTGTAGTGCGACGCGCCGGATACGGGCTTCCAGTTGAGCGTTGCCGCCTGGCCAGTGACCGCCGCTTGAAGCCCCTGAGGCGCGGCGGGTGCGGCGGCGGCCGGGACCCAGGCCATCGAGACGACCGACTCCCGAAAGTATTCCCACCCCGATGGGGTGGTGCGTGTGCAGGTGAGACCGGATTCGGCACCCCCTTCCGAAGAAACATAGAGGCCGTTGGAGCCTTGCAAGGTGAACGCTCCACTCAGGTTTTTCAGAAGGAAACGCTCATCCGTGCCGATGCTTGCGGCGTCTGCGTAAAGTTTGCTGTCGGTGGTGTTGAGCCGGAGCAATTTGCCATTGGAAGCACGAAGGGCGACGCGCCCGGCCCCTGCATCGGCCAAGGTGAAGCGTTCCCTCGCCCCTGCGCTCGCAGCCGTGGAGGAGGCGAGGCTGTCTCCGTTGCGATAGGTCACGTAGAGTCCGTTACTCCCCTTCAGCGTGACGGTCCGGACCGGCACCTTCACCGGGGTGGTCGGCGGCACGGTGGGGTTTTCCCAAATGAAATTCACCGATGCGATGTTGTAGGAACCTGCCAGGTTCGCGATGCGGATCGCCTGCGTGCCCGCAGTGGCGAAGCCGCCGCTGCAAACCACCGTCTGATAGGATGAGTCGCCGCCGGTATCGGGAATCGTTGCGCTGGCAAGGACCCGCAGTCCGTCGCCGTCCTGGATTTCCACCATGCCGTCATCGCCGCCGCCCTTCGCGACCCGCAGTTCGATGCGGTAGGTGCCGGGCGTGGCGACCGTCACGGTGTAACGCATCCACTCGGGGGCTACGAACCAACCGACATTGTAGCCGTTGGACAAGGCGTCGGAGCAGGTTTGGACGTCCACTCCGTTGTTGCGGTAGGACCATCCTTCGTTCCAGGCGGTGTAGTTGGAGGTGGTTAGATTGTAGTTTTCCCAAGCGGTATCCGAGTAGGCATGGCCATTCATGCCTTGGTCGTTGTCCGGCGCGTGGATGCGTCCCGGGATTTGATGCTGGGCGAAGGGTCTGGTATCTCGGTTGCCGGGCTGGTTTTGAATCGAACGGATTACTTCGGTCTGGGCACGGCAGTTTTCCAATCGGACGCTGTCCACAAGCTCCATCAGCGTGGTGAATGCGGCCGTGGGGTTCAGATCCGGCTTGGTGCCTCCGAAGTAGTCGAGGAGATCCGGGTATCCGGCCGGGAAAGTGGCATCCACGAGACCGTTGATGCTCTTGAATTTTTTCATCGGCCACCACGACATGCCGATGCCCTGGCCGCGGAGCAGTTCGACCATCCTGGTGAAATGGTCGTTGCTGTTTTCGCCATGCTCGCCGCACCAGATCGGACGGTTCTGGGCGGTCCGCAGGTCCAGCACCCACTGGATTTCTTTCGGGGATTCGGCGGAGGACCAGTATTTGTGAAACACATAGACCATTTGCGGATCCCACGCGGGAGTGAGGCCGTGGTAGTCGTTGCTATACCAATTTCCCTCGATGAAGAGGATGTGGTTGTCGCCGTTCGCGCGGATGGCATCGGTGATGCGTCCGTACAGCGAGCGCAGGAGTGTGCCGCCGGGAAGGTCCCAGGCGGGCTCGTTGATCAGATCATAGCCGGCGACCCACGGTTGGTTCTGGTAACGTTCGGAAATCCGTTGCCAGAGGCGCACGGTCTTGTCCTGGTTCGCCACGCTGTCCCAAAGCGAGGGACGGGTGTCATCGTAATCGCTGATCGCATTGTTGCTCTGACCTCCGGGGGCGGCATGCAGATCGATGATGGCATAGATGCCCGCCGCCGCACACCATGAGATCACATTGTCCAGCAGGAGAAACCCCTGCTGGTTCCATTCGTCGGGCATGTCAGGGTTGACGAAATATTCGTAATGCAAAGGCAGGCGCACGGCGTTGAAACCCCAGCTCTTGACTTGGTTGACGTCAGCCTGGGTGACGTGATTGGCCAGCCAGACGTCGTAGAAGGTCTTTGCGTTGGCCGGGCCAACGAGGGTGGTCAGCTTCTGTTTCCAATCATGCTGGGCGGGGGCTTGGGCGGTGGAATTCATCAGGTAGCCCTCCATGACCATCCAATTGCCGAAGTTGACCGCATTGAGGATGACTTCCTGGTTGTTCGAACTGTTGACGATCCGGGTGCCGTTGACTTGCAGCAACTGTCCGCAGACCACGCCGGGAAACAGGGCAAGGAAAAGGGCCACCAAGGGTTTGAAAACGCGCATCCATGTTGGTTACTCCGATTTCCTCGTCCGGGCTATAGTCCGAAATGACTAGAGAGTCTTCGCTTCAGTCTGGAACTTGGATAACTCGCGTAGTCCTGAGCGATCCAGCTACTGCAACAGGAACGCGGCGACGATTTCCTTGGCTTCGTCGGCATAAACGGTGCTTCCGCTGACACGCAGGCCATGATCGCCGCCGATGAGTTTGTAGTGGACGAGCTGGCCGTTGCGGTAGGTGTATTTCACGAAGGGCGCTGAGCAGCCGTTTGTGCCGTTGCCAGGAATGCCGGCGGCATCGGCCAGTTGCGGGCCGGTTTCCCCCAT
>JBIPMR010000649.1:0-3219 GCA_044369025.1 Luteolibacter sp. | reverse complement strand
GTATTCCGTGGTTGGACATCTTCTTTTGGGAGGTGGATGGCTTGGGATTTTGCGGGTGGGCCGGAGTCCCACCCTCCTTGTCGTGCGGCTTCGCGAGGCTGCGTCGGGACGATGGCCGGAAGCGGCGGACTCTCTTTTGGCATCTCGCTTCGCGGGCGAAATGAATTTCGCGGTCCGTTGTGGAGGAGGCGCGGGAACGGGGGGATCAGTGAAAATCGTGGGACCGCGCGGCGTGCTCGGGCTCGGTGTGCGGCAGCGGCTCGACGTGGGTGACGAATACCGTCGGCTGGTCGCCCTCGGAGCGTTGGAGGATGCCGTCGGCTAACAGGAAGGGTTCGGTCACGATGACCATGCGCAGTTGCTCGAAGGTTTGCTTTTTGACAAACAGATTGGCGATGCCGGTTTCGTCTTCCAGCGAGATGAAACAATGGCCCTTGGCGGTGCCCGGGCGCTGGCGGCAGATCGCCATCCCGGCGACGGTCACCGGCACGCCGTGCGGCAGGTTTTTCAGATCGGTGGCGCGCAGGATGTTGCGGGTGCCATGGTGGTCGCGCCAGATGCGCATCGGGTGCGGGCCGGTGGACGCGCCCTGGGTGAGGAAATCGGCGGACAACCGTTCGGCGAGAGACATCGGCGGCAGCACGGCGAGGCGTTCCTCTTCGCGCGGGCGGAGCAGATCGTCATACAAGGGCAGCTCGACCTGCCACAGCGCCTGGCGGCGGTGGTTGTCAGTTCCGAGGCGGTTCAGGGCCCCGGCTTGGGCGAGCAGGCGCTTTTCCCGGGCGCCCGGGCGCGCCCGCAGCAGGAAATCCTCCAGCGAGGCGAAAGGCAGCGTATTTCTTTCTGCTAGAATCCGTGAGATCGTTTGCGCGGTGAGTCCCTTCACGCGGTCCAGGCCAAGGCGCAGGGTTTGGTCATCGCACACTTCGGTGAGCGCGCCGCTGCGGACGCAGCAGACCGGCAGGATGCGGAGGCCGTGGCGTTTGGCGTCCTGGATGAGGGTGTTGACCGAGTAAAAGCCCATCGGCTGGTGGTTGAGCAGGCCGGTGAAGAATTCCGCCGGGTGGTGGACCTTGAACCAACAACTCGCATAGGCGATCAGCGCGAAGGAGATCGCGTGGCTTTCCGGAAATCCATACAGCGCGAAGGAGCCGATCGAATCGACGATTTTCCGCTGTACCTCCTCGGCGATCCCGCGCTCGCTCATGCGTTGGCGGAGTCTTTCGGTGACGCGTTGCATACGTTCGTCGTTGCGCTTGAACGCCATCGCGCGGCGCAGTTCGTCGGCCTCCGCGCCGCTGAATCCGGCGACCGCCATCGCCATCCGCAACACTTGTTCCTGAAACAACGGCACGCCGAGCGTGCGGCTGAGGATTTCCTCACAAGCGGGATGGATGTAATCGATTTTCTCGCGGCCGTTGCGGCGGTTGAGATAAGGGTGGACGAGATCGCCGACGATGGGGCCGGGACGGATGATGGCCACCTGGATGGCGAGGTCGTAAAACGTCGCCGGGCGCATGATCGGCAGGGTGGCCATCTGCGCGCGCGACTCGACCTGGAAGGTGCCGATGGTGTCTGCGCGGCATAACAGATCGAACACCGCCGGATCGTCCTTGGGGATGGCGGCGAGATCGACCGGCCGGCCGCGGCGCGAGCAAATCTCCAGCGCGTGCTCGATGGCGGCCAGCATCCCCAGCCCTAACAAATCAATCTTGACGATGCCCATGTCCTCGCAATCGTCCTTGTCCCATTGCACCACGGTGCGGCCGGGCATGGTGGCGGGCTGCAGCGGCACCACCGCATCCAGCCCGTGATCGCAAATGATCATTCCGCCCGAGTGCTGGCCGAGGTGGCGCGGCATGCCCAACACGGCTTGATAGAGATGCGCCAGCGCCGGCAGGCGCGGGTGCGACGGCGGCAGGATGTGGGAGATTTTCCCGGCAAACTCCCCCGCCCTGTCGGTTTCCGGGGGGGCGGAGCCGTCGCCGCGGAAGGGCGACGGGCTGTTGGAAAAACGGTCGGCCACGGAGGGTGGGAAGCCGAGCACCTTGCTCATTTCGCGGAACGCGGACTTGGGGCGGTAGGTGATGACGTTGGCGGTCATGGCGGCGTTGCGCGCGCCGTATTTGCGGAAAACATACTGGATCACCTGCTCGCGGTGGTCGCCGGAGGGGAAATCGATATCGATGTCCGGCCAGCTTTTCCGGTTGTCGCTGAGGAAGCGCTCGAACAACAACCCGCCGCTGACCGGATCGACGGCGGTGATGCCGAGCGCATAACAGACCGCCGAATTCGCGGCGGAGCCCCTGCCCTGGCAGAGGATGCCGCGGCCGCGTGCGAACTCGACGAGGTCGTGGACGATGAGGAAATAACCGGGGAAACCGAGGCGCTGGATCATCGCGAGCTCGTGCTCGATCTGGGTTTTCACTTTTCCGGTTAGTTTCTGATAGCGCTGGCGGACGCCGGCGTAGGTGAGCCGCCGCAGGAGGGTCGCCTGCTCGACGATGGACAAGGGATTGCCGCGGCCGTCGTGGTAGTCGGGAAAACGGTAATCGAGGTTTTGCAGGGTGAACTGGATGCGCCCGGCGAGTCGGGCGGTGTTGTGGACGGCCTCGGGCAGATCGGCGAAGAGCGCGGCCATTTCGCACGGGGATTTGAGATGGCGCTCGCCGTTGGGAGCGAGCAAGTGGCCCGCCTGATCGAGCGGCAGGTGGTGGCGCAGGCAGGTAAAGGCATCGCCAAGGCGGCGGTCGCCACGGGTGGCGAAGAGCGGCGCGTTGCTGGCGAGCAAGGGCAGCCGCAGGTGGCCGGCTAGATCGACGAGGTGGCGGTTGAGGCGGCCGTCGTCGCGCAGGCCGTGGCGGGTGAGTTCGACGTAAACCTGGTCGCGGCCGAAAATTTCCACGAGGTTGCCCGCGGCTTTGAGCGCGGATTTGAAATCGTCGCGCAGCAAGGGGCGGCACACCGGGCCGTCGCGGTCGCCGGTGAGCGCGATCAGGCCGCCGTCGACCCGCTCCAAGTCGCCGCCGAAGCTTGTGAGATGGAGGTCGGTGAGGTGGCGGCTCAAGCGCCGGTAGCCATCGCGGGTGGCGCAGAGCACCGGAAAGGCGCTGCCGTCCGGCAGTTCCAGCATGCTGCCGACGAGCGCCCGGATGCCGCATTCCACGGCGGCGTGGTGGGCGCGCGCGGAACCGTAAAAGCCCTTGCGATCGGCGATGG
>JBIPMR010000647.1:0-3221 GCA_044369025.1 Luteolibacter sp. | reverse complement strand
CTTCGCGCCCTGGTACCGCCAACCGATCTTTTCCGCGATCCTTGCCGGGCTAGCCGTTATCGGCAGCCTGGGGTTTGCAGATCCGCTGATCTCCCTCTTCGTGGGCTGATAGAACCGGTCACGGGCCTGTGACTCAGGAAATTCCGGCAACCCTAACGACAGATCCGAATTTGAAGCCCGTGGCATCTCGATGTTCCGGGAGGCACCCGCCGGCATGATCGAGGCCAGACACGATCGCAAGCTTCCGGGGTGTCCAACGAGAGATCGAAAGGCATGCCCAGTCCAAACCCCGGGGCCTCGAATTGCCGTCCGGTCCCCGAGCCTGTCGCCGGGTGCGGGCTTCCTGAAATTCCACCGTCCCCCCGCCATGCCTAACAAAGATTTTCCCGTGCTTTCCTGGAACGTCGAACACTTCAAGAACGCCCGGCCGCGCGTCGAGGATGTTGTCGAGTTCGTGATCGGAACCGACCCCGACGTTTTCGCGCTTTATGAAAGGCGTCTCGGGCGATGGCGCCGGAAAAATCCGCAATCGCGATGCCGCCCGTGGAGCCATCTCGATCGCGGAGGCCTTCCTGATCGCCGGCATCCAGCATGACGTCGGCACCTTCTGGCCTGTGAATGGGTTGGCGAAAAATCATCCCCCCGGATGATTGAGTCCTGGGTATTCACCATGCACATTGTAATCACCTACGGCAGGCAAACTCAAGCTGCGCCTGCCCGACAAACCCTTGTGAGCGGGGCTCACTCAAATTCTTTTTTCGTAAAATCCACTCGCCATGAATCCCTTCAAATCCAAATCCAACCGTCCGAATTCGCCCCTTGGCGGACTTGGGCAGCGGGGTTTCACCCTCGTGGAAATGCTCGTCGTCATCGCGATCATGTCGATTTTGATCACCGCGGGGGGGCCAGCCTTGGACAAGCTCACTTCGTCCCACAGCCCGGCGTCGGTGGCCGGCGCCATCTCGGGGCAGTTGGAACGCGCCCGCAGCCACGCGATGGCCAAGAATACCTTCGTCTGGGTGCGCCTCGGCGCGGTCAAGGAGGAACCCAACGATTTTTTCATCGGCGTCTATGAGTCGCTGGACGGAATCAACCAACCGTCCGCCGCGAAGGGCGTGTGGAACGCGCCGCGGTTTGCCGACATCAAGCTGAGCAGCAGCTTGGACAACCGGTTTTCGCGTCCCGCCGTGCCCGTCGGCAACCGTCCTGATATTGCCGCCTGGATTCGTTTCACCCCGACCGGGGAAGCTTGGGTCAGCGCCGGCACCGCCCAAGAAAGCCGGATCAAAATGGTGCCTCCCGCCACGGCCGAGACGGGCACGCTTTCCCGCTGGACCGAGATCGGCCTCCAGCCCACCCGCCGCGGCCAGATCCCCGACTCGGCGAAACAGGATGTCGCCGCGGTCCAAATTCCCGGACTCACCGGGCAAGCCGTCCAGTTCGCCCGCTAACCCGAATTTCCCCGCACCATGAGAAACTCCACTCCGCCCGCCCGGCCCCGCGCCTCCGGCTTCACCCTCACCGAAGTCATCGTGGCGTTGGGCCTGTTCGTGTTTGCGATCACCGGCTTGATGGGAGTGATCCCGGCCGGAATGTCCCAAGTGCAAACGGCCTCCAACGAAAGCCGGGCCCTGGCGGAAATGGAAAGCATCCGCGACGATGTGAGACTCGCCATCGGTTCCAGGATGAAGAGCAGCCTGCGCTACAGGATCACACCACCCGCCGCCGCGACGACGGTTCCCGTGGATTACCAAATCTCGGAAGACGGGGAAGTCGTCACGGGCAATGGACCGGCTCTCTATCGGGTCATCGGGACCATCCGCGCTCCGGCAGCCGGGTCGGCGGATCCGGTTTACCTTCACCTCCGCGCCACCTGGCCCGCCAAGGCACCCGCCGGCAAGGAATCGGGATCCGTCGAACTCATCTCCGCCTTCAACTCATGATCTCAAACCGGAAAACCCGCTTTCGTCCGGGATTCACCCTCATCGAACTGATGGTGACCATGGCCATCCTGACCATCATTCTGGGAATGGCGCTGCAAGTGACGGAGTCCGCCCGATTTTCGATCAGGGTTTCGGAAGCCAAATCGATCAACGACGGCATCGCCCGCAAAGCCTTCGACCAGATTTCGCGCGACATCTCGCAGATGGTGGTCCGCGAAGATGCCCGGATCGAATTCAAGTCCGAGCGGGGAAATGACAAGCTGGCATTTCTCACCAACGCCCGCGGTCTCACCTCCGGCACCGCGGTCGGCGAGCGGGTCGTTTCCCTCGTCACTTATGAACTTGCCGATGACACCACGCTCGGCAAAAAACTCCTGAGGGGCTCCCGCGGCCACCAGTTTGAAGACACCGCCAGCGACGCGCTCAATCTCGATCCCACCCGGAATCTCCCCGCCATCACCCCGGACAATCTCCAGGCGATCTCCCACAACATCATCCGGCTGGAAGCCGAATACCTGGTGCAGGGAACCGGCACCGACACCATCACCCGTGAGATCGATGCTCCGCTTGTTAGCAAGAATCTGAAGGGCATCATCATCACCTTGGCCACCCTCGATGATCGCGGACGCCGCGCCGTCCGTCCGGACCGGATCGAAACGTTGGCCGCCAAATTCAACGACGCCACCGTCTCCGACAACACCCTCGAAACCTGGAGTAAAATCCGCGATGACCTGGCTATCCAAAAGCCGCCGGCCTTTCCCAAGGATGCCATTCAGTCCGTCCGTTGCTATCAGCGGACCATCCTCATTCCGTGAGAACCCGATTCATGCACACTTCGCCCCGGATCCGCTCCACCAACCACCCGCCCGGCATCGCCATTGTGGTGGTGGTCTCGCTGATGGCCCTGCTTTCGCTGATGGTCATCGCCTTCCTGCTGCTCAGCACGACCAACCGCCAGAACGCCAACCTCGACGTCTCGCTCCGCCAGGCGGACAGCATCGCCGAGCAGGCCAAGGAAACCCTCATCGCCGACCTCATCGGCGAAATGAAAGCGGGAGCCGCGGCGATCACCGACACCCCCGACGGCAAACAATCCTTCACCATCGACAACCCGAAATCCATGGTTCCCGAGCGCGCCGCCAAGCCGGTGGTCAAGACCGATGCGCAGCTCAAACCGATCGTCAAACAAAGCGCCGGCGGCACGAAATTCCACGAAATCACAAACCCCGGCTTCGCGGGCAGAATCCGCGCGTCCGCCATTTCCACCAACACCCCCGG
>JBIPMR010000646.1:0-3229 GCA_044369025.1 Luteolibacter sp. | reverse complement strand
GAACTGGAGAATGCCGAGCGTGGTCAGCCGCAGCGTGCGCGTCGCATGGCCGAAAAACAGCAGGGGCAGGGCGGTCGCCAGTCCGGTTCCCGCGATCAGAAACGCATGCGGCCAGCTCCCGCCGAACGCCGCTTGCGGGCTCGGGCTGCTCACCACCAACCACGCCAGCGCGAACGGGGCGAGCAAGGTGGTTTCCGCCGTCAAGCCGACCAAGGCCCCCAGCGGCGCGCGTTTTCTCACCACCGCGTAGAACGAAAAGGTCACCGCCAGCGTCAGCGCCACCCACGGGAAATGTCCCACCGCCGGGATTTGCAGGGCCACCCCGCCGAGCGCCAGTGCGATGGCGGCGAGCTGCCAGCGGCTGTTGCGGTCGCCGAACCAGATCGCCCCGAACAGCATGTTGAAAAACGGATTCAGATAGTAGCCCAGCGCCGCCTCGATGATCCGGTCGTTGAGCGTGGCCCAGACGTAAAGCATCCAGTTAGATGCCAGCAAGACCCCGGACAGCAGTTGCCAGGCGACGGCCGACCGTGTGCGAAGCCCGAGCGCCAGCAACTTCATCTCGCCCCGCAGCGCCAGGATGATCAGCAGCAACAGCAGCGCCCACAAAGTCCGCTGCGCGACGATCGTGACCGGCGGCAGGAAATCGAGCAGCTTCCAGAAAATCGGCAGAATCCCCCACAGAAAAAACGCGGCCAAAGCGGCCAACACACCTGAGCGGGTTCGATCCACGGGCGAAAGCTGGAGGGGTGCGAGTCGGGCGCGAAGTTAAAAATTTCCCCGGGAACGCCAACGTCCTCGTTGGCCTGTGAATGCAGTGACCATGGTCCGCCGTTCACGGCTTTCTCAGGGGCCTCCCATTCGCCATGCCGACGAGGACGTCGGCGCGCCTGAGATTCCGAAAAATCACTGCGTCAGCAGGAACGCCCCGCGAATGCCCGCCTGCTGGCCGAGCGCGGGCGCAACGACGTAGTCCGGCACCAAAACCGGCGGAAAATATCCGGCGGCGATCTCCACCAGCAGCCGGTTGATCCGGTCGTGCAAACCCTGCGCTTGCGACACGCCGCCGCCGACGATCACCCGCGAGGGCGAGACGATGGCCAGCAGCGCGAGAATCCCGTGGGCGAGATACCAGGCTTCGATTTCCCACGCCGGATGATCGGCGGCAAGATCGGCGGCGGGTTTCCCCCAGCGCGCGGCGATGGCCGGGCCGCTTGCCAGACCTTCGAGGCAGTCCCGGTGAAACGAGCAGAGCCCGGGAAAGTCATCGCCGGGGCAACGCGGCAGTTTCAAATGGCCGAACTCGGAATGCAGCGCACCGTGGACCAGCCGTCCGCCTGATAGAATCCCGCCGCCGATGCCGGTGCCGATCGTGATGTAAACCACGTCGTCGAAACCGATGGCCGCGCCGATTTTCGCCTCCGCGAGTGCGGCGGCGTTGACGTCGGTTTCCAACGCGAGCCGGCAGCCGGGGAAGGCGGCGGCGAGCGTGTTGGTTAGAGAGAAGCCGGCCCAGCCGGGTTTGGGGGTGGCGAGGATGCTGCCGTAGGATTCGCGTCCCGGGACGATGCCGACCGGGCCGAAGGCGGCGATGCCGATGGCTTCCGGGGTGCCGTGCCCGCGCAGCCAGTCGATGGCGAACGCCAGCGTCTCGTCCGGCAGGCTGGTCGGGAACCGGCACTCGTCGATGATTTCTCCCGCGGCCGTGCCGATGGCGACGACGGTTTTGGTGCCTCCCAATTCAATTCCTGCGATCATGGGGGTGTTTGTTAGATGGCTGCGGCGGCGGCTTCGAGCGCTTCGCGGGTGATGCGGGTGATTTCCGCCCATTTGCCGTCGTTGACCAACTGCTTGTCCACCATCCACGAGCCACCGATCGCGGCGACCACCGGCAGCTTCAGGTAGCTTGCCAGATTCGCCGAGGTGATGCCGCCGGTAGGGATGAATTTCACGCCGGTGTGGCCGTAAGGGCCGGCGAGCGACTTGAGCATGTTGGTGCCGCCGGCGGCTTCGGCGGGGAAAAATTTCAGGATCCGGCAGCCGAGGGAAAGCGCGAGTTCCACATCGCTGGGAGTCATCACGCCGGGCGAAAACTGCAGGCCGGCCTCCTTGGCGGCGGCGATGATGTGGGGATTCAGTCCGGGGGCGAGGCCGAAGGTGGCCCCGGCGTTTTTGGCGCGGACCACCTGCTCCTTTTCCAAAAGCGTGCCCGCGCCTAACAAAATTTCCGGGAAGCGGGTGGCGATGCGGCGGATCGATTCCTCGGCGGCAGCGGTGCGGAAGGTGATTTCCATGATGTCCAGCCCGCCCGCCAGCAGCGCCTCCGCGAGCGGTTCGGCGGATTCAACGTGATCAAGAACGACGACGGGAACGATGCGTTTGGCGAGGATGCGGTCAATCATGGGAGCGCGACGATGAATGAAATCGAGCGAATGACAAAGGAAATGCCAACCCGGGACCGCGAGTCTGCGACTCGCCTGCCCATGAGGAGAGAAAGCGCCGCCCTTCGGAATTTCCCTTCACCGCCCATGGGCAGCGAGTTTTGAAACTCGCGGTCCCGGGTTTTGTTTTTCGAATCGCCAACCGTTGCCACAAACCGGACATTTGCCCGCACACGATTCGCACCCCCATGAAGATTGTTTTCCGACTGAACTATCACACCGTTTCCGGGCAGTCCCTTTGGCTGAAATACGCCGTCGTGCTCGGCGCGGGCGGGATCCGCTTCGATCAGGTGGCGCCGCTGCACTGGATCAACAACCAGCAGTGGGAGGCGACGGTGGATCTCAAGGGCGCCGGTCCGCTCGATTTGGAATACAGCTATCAGCTCCGTCAGTCCGGCAACGGCGTCGAACTCGATGAGTGGCTGGCTCCGCGGGTGGTGGAACTGGATCCTGCCGAGCACGATGCGCTGCTGCTGCTCGATTCGTGGTGCTCCGCCGGCGCGGTGGATTACGCGTTTGAGACCAAGGCCTTCCAAGCGGTGCTGCCGCCGCGCGGGCCGTTTGAAAAATTAACATCTCCGGCCGATGCCAACCACACCTTCCAACTGCGGATGGCGGCGGTCCCGGCCGGGTTGATTCCCTGTCTGATAGGCAGCGTCAAGGAGATCGGCGACTGGGGCTGGCACCACGCGGTGCCGCTGCAGGAAGTCGCGCCGAATGTGTGGCGCAAGGATCTCTATCTGCCGGGGGATTGGCCGGTGGATTATAAATACGGTCTGTTTGATCCA
>JBIPMR010000071.1:0-9902 GCA_044369025.1 Luteolibacter sp. | reverse complement strand
TCCACCATGTCCCATTCTCAAGAAATCCGCGTTTTCGCCCCTGCCACCGTGGCGAACGTCGCCTGCGGTTACGACGTCCTTGGTTTCGCCATCGACTCCCCCGGTGATGAAATCGTCGTCCGCCACTGCGACAAACCCGGACTCCACATCACCAAGATCACCGGCGACAACGGCAAGCTCCCGAAAAATCCCGCGCAAAACTGCGCCGGTGTCGCCGCCCTTGATTTGCTCAAGCACCTCGGCATGACCGACCGCGGCATCGAGATGGAGATCCACAAGAAAATGCCGTTCGGCTCCGGTCTTGGCTCGTCATCCGCGTCATCTGTCGCCGGTGCCTTCGCGGTGAACCAGCTGATCGGCAATCCACTGAGCAAAAAGCAACTGCTGCCCTTCGCCATGGCCGGCGAGGCGTCCGCGGATGGCGCTTGGCACGCCGACAACGTGGCCCCCTGCCTGTTCGGCGGCATCGTTTTCATCCGTTCCAACGACGAGCTCGACTTCGCGCAGATCCCCGCGCCGAAAAACCTGTGGGCCGCCGTCGTCCACCCGGACATCGAGATCCTCACCAAAGTCGCCCGCGAGATCCTGCCCAAGGAAATCCCGCTGGAAAACGCCACCCAGCAAATCGGCAACCTCGGCGGGCTGCTCTGCGGCCTGATCCAGGAAGATTACGGCCTCATTTCCCGCTCCATCCACGACGTCATCGCCGAGCCACGCCGCCAGAAACTCATCCCGGATTTCTACAAGGCGAAACGCGCCGCGCTCTCCGCCGGCGCGCTTGGTTTTTCCATCTCGGGTGCCGGTCCCTCCGTCTTTGCGCTGTGTGAAGGCGAGGAAATCGCCCGCAAAGTCGCCGAGGTCATCAGCAAGGTTTTCTCCGCGATTCCGATCGAGAACCAAAGCTACGTCTCGCGCATCAACCCGCGCGGGGTGCATGTGATCGAGTGAATGATTCCGAGGATGAAAAACAAAACGCCCGATGCCAGGACAATGCCCCCCGGGCGAAACCATCCTTGCTCCGGCCCGATCATTGATAGAGTCTCCGCCCGTGGAAACATCCGGAGAACCACCCGCCGCGGCGTCGCACACCCACGATGGCTTTTTCAAGGCGGTTTTCTCACAGCCCGAGCACGCCATCGCGTTCTTCAAAAGCCATCTGCCCCCTGCCATCACAGCGAAGGTCGACTGGTCGTCGCTGGTGGTTCTTCCCGGGTCATTCGTCAAGACGAGCCTCCAGCAGGTGCATTCCGACCTGCTTTTCTCCGTCCGCATCGGCGAACGCGAGACGCTGATCTATCTGCTCTTCGAGCACCAAAGCAGCCCGGACCCGGCCATGCCGCTGCGCATGCTTGGCTACGTGACGGAAATTTTCACCCAACACCATAAAGCCCACGGCTTCCCGCTACCGCCCGTGCTGCCCTTCGTTTTCCACCAAGGTCCGGATTCATGGAATGTCTCCACCGCCTTTGAGGATCTGTTCGCGCTTCCCGACGAATTCGCAGCCGACCTGCTGCCGTTTTTACCAAAATTCCACCACGCTCTGCTCGATCTCACCCGCGTCGATCCCGCCACTGATGAGGGCGACATGCGGATGCAGGTCGTCCTCCAACTCATGAAGCTCGCCCGGCAAAAGGAATTGCTGCGGTTCTTCCAATGGCTGGCCGGCTTTTCCTCCCATGATCTTCCCGACAGCCTTCTCGGGTTGATGCTGCTCTACGCTTTGCACGCCGACAGCGACCTTGACGCGAAGAAGATCTACCATAAGCTTTCCACCAATCCAGAACTTGAAAAGAACGTCATGTCTGTCGCAGAAAAACTGAAAGCCGAAGGCCGTGTCGAAGGCCGTGTCGAAGGCCGTGTCGAAGGCCGTGTCGAAGGCCAGGAAAAGGGACTTTGGATCGGTAAAATCCAGACCTTGGAAGAGTTTTTGGGCTACCCTATCACCGACAGAGAGACGCTGGATGCCTTTCCCACAAGCGAGCTCGAGACTCGCCACCACGCGCTCCATCTCGAATACGCAACGCGGTTCAAGCGCTGATTCGGATCACGATTCGCGCCTCTGAGGACTTGCATCACGGGAACCGCCGCTTTTACGCTGCGCCTGTCTGCAATTTCAATCCGGAGCGCCAAATCCTGCTCCTGATTTCAAATTTCATCCCAAGCGCTTTCCCGCCGTGCTCTACCATTCCACCAACAACCCCGCCTACCGCGTCGATCTCAAGGAAGCCATCCTGCGCTCGCTGCCGCCGGACAACGGCCTCTATATGCCCGACACGCTGCCGGTGCTCGGCGATGAATTCTGGCAGATCTGGCGGCACTTGAGTTTTCAGGAAATCGGCTTCGCGGTGGCGGATGCGTTTTTCGGCAGCGATGTGCCGGCCGACGCGCTGCGCGAAATCGTCGAAGGCACGGTTTCCTTCGATGCGCCGCTGGTCACGCTCGGGCCCGGCGATCACATTCTCGAACTGTTCCACGGCCCGACTCTCGCCTTCAAGGACTTCGGCGCGCGGTTCATGGCCCGCCTGATGGCCTGGCTCACGCGTGACGAAGACCGCATGCTCACCGTGCTCGTGGCCACCTCCGGCGATACCGGCGGCGCGGTCGCCTCCGCGTTCCACAACGTGCCCGGCACCCGCGTCATCATTCTCTATCCGGCGGGCAAGGTCTCCGGGCTTCAGGAAAAACAACTCACCGCGCTCGGGGGAAACATCACCGCTTTGGAAATCAACGGCTCGTTCGACGATTGCCAAGCCCTCGTCAAATCCGCCTTCCTCGATCGCGAACTCTCGGAGCGCCTCAACCTGACCTCCGCGAACTCGATCAACCTCGCGCGCCTCGTCCCGCAGAGTTTCTACTACATCCACGCCGCCCGCCAATTGGCGGAAGGCATCAAGCCGGTCTTCGTCATCCCTTCCGGAAACTTCGGCAACCTAACCGCCGGCCTGCTCGCCATGCAGCTCGGCCTGCCGGTCGATCATTTCCTCGCCGCAACCAACCGCAACGACGTCGTCCCCGAATATCTCACCAAGGGCATCTACACCCCGCGCCCGAGCGTGCCGACCATTTCCAATGCGATGGACGTCGGCTCGCCTTCGAATTTCGTCCGCATGCAGGCGCTCTTCGGCGGCTCGTGGGAGGCGATGAAATCCAAAGTCAGCGGCATCATGTTCGACGACGACCAAACGCGCGCCGCCATCCGCACCGTCAAGGCGCTCTACGATTACGAGATCGATCCGCATGGCGCGATCGGCTGGCTGGCCGCCCAAAAATGGCGTGCGACCCATCCCGGCAGCGCCACCATCACCTTGGAAACCGCCCACCCCGCCAAGTTCCCGGACGTGATGGACGCCGAGCTCGGCCAAGGCTGCGTCGAAGTGCCGGAGCGCCTCGCCATCCTTGCCGCCCGCGAAAAAGTGGCCATATCGATGCCGGCGGACTCCGCCATTTTCCAAGAATGGCTCAACGGCCTGCCCTGATCCCGGGATGCGCCTCGACCGCTTCCTCAGCCATCGCACGACGCACACGCGCCACGAGGTGAAACGCCTGCTCGCCTCTAACCGCGTCACGGTCTTCGGCGAAATCGAGCGCGACAGCCACCGGGAAATCGGCGAATTCACCGAGGTCGCCCTTGATGGGAACCTCCTGCAAAACCGCCGGGCGCACTATTGGATGATGCACAAGCCCGCCGGCCACCTCAGCGCCACGACCGATCCCGAGCACCCGACCGTGATCGAACTCATCGACCACCCGCTGCGGGCCGAGCTCCACCTCGCCGGCCGCCTCGACCGGGCGAGCACCGGCCTGCTGCTGCTCACCAACGACGGCAAGTGGTCGCGCCAGGTCACCGAACCGGACAAGGAAATTTCAAAAACCTATCGCATCACCACCCGCGATCCGATCTCCGGGGAAACCGCCGCCATCTTTGAAAACGGCATCTACTTCGCCTACGAAGACCTCACCACCCGCCCCGCGCTGCTCGAAATACTATCCGCTCACGAAGCGCTGCTGAGCATCCATGAAGGCCGTTATCACCAGGTGAAGCGCATGTTTCACGCCGTCGGCAACAAGGTCCTGAGCCTCCACCGCGAGAGCATCGGCCCGCTCGTGCTCGACCCCGCGTTGGCCCCCGGCGAGTCGCGGATGCTGCAGGCGGAGGAAATCGCTCTCTTCGCCCGCGCTTAATTGTTTGGATCCCGGTATATCGAGTGCTTAACTGCGTTCACCTTATGGAATCCGAAATTGCCGGCTGGTTGAGCGTGATCTTCCGCTTCGTTCACGTGATCGCCGCAATCATGTGGATCGGCAATTCGATCCTCTTCACCTGGATGGAGCTCAACCTGATCCCGCCCCGGTCTGACAAGGATGGGAAATCCGCCGACCCGGATTTGTTAGGCCACCTCGACATGCTCCACGGCGGCGGTGTTTTCCACTTGGAAAAACGCCTGATCAAGCCCGCCGCCATCCCGGCACCGCTGCACTGGTTCATGTGGCAATCCTATACCACTTGGATCAGCGGCACCCTGTTGCTCTTCTCCGTCTATTATATCCACGGCGGCAGCGCGCTGCTCGATGCCACCAAGTCCTCGCTATCCGGCTGGGCCGCCATCGGCCTGAGCCTTGGCGGCATCGGCGGCGGCTGGCTGATCTACGATGCGGTCTGGCGCACCAAACTCAAAGAGCACAAGGCGATCGCCGTGGTGCTCAGCCTCGCGCTCCTGCTGGCAGCCGCGTGGTTTTACAACCAGCATTACAACGGCCGCGCCGTCTATCTGCAAATCGGCGCGATGATGGGATCGTTCATGTCGGCCAACGTGTTTTTCCACATCATCCGCAACCAGAAAAAATTCATGGCGTCGCTCGCCGCCGGCCTGCCCCACGATCCGAACTACGGCAAGCAGGCGAAACTCCGCTCGATGCACAACCACTACATCACCTTCCCGGTGTTGTTCCTGATGCTCAGCGCGCACTTCCCGCAACTTACCAGCTCCTCACAAAACGTGCCGATCCTCGGGGTGCTCATCGTCGCGCTCGTCGCGATCAAGTTCCTGATGAATTCGCGCTACTATTTCCGCCAGTGGCTGGTCGCGATCTTCGGCAGCTTCATCGCCGCCTGCTCGGCCATCGCCTGGCTGCTCTCGATTCCCGCAGCCGGCCTAACCCACATGGATCCCGCCGCACGGGAAGGCGCGAAATGGTTCGTCAGCCAAGGCTGTGCCGCCTGCCACCAGACCGGCTCCGCCCAGCTCGGACCGAATCTCCAAGGCATCTTCGGCTCCACCCAAATCCTAACTGATGGCTCGACGGTGATCGCCGATGAAACCTATCTGCGCCATTCGATCATCCAGCCCCAACTGCAAATCGTCAAAGGCTACGCCGCCGCGATGCCGCCCTTCGCCCATCTGAGCCCGGAACAAATCGACCAGCTGGTGGCATATTTGAAATCGCAGTAAGGAGCGGGAACGAATGGCATGTCGTTAAACATGACAGCACGGGCAATCGCCACCGCTGGGACCGCGGGTTTCCAAACCCGCATGCCCATGAATGGCGAAAGCGGAGGCCTTGAAAGACTTTTTCTTTCTCTCGCCATGGTCAGGCGAGGCGCAGACTCGCGCTCCCAGCCCGCTAAATTGACGCGCAATCCCTCCGGTGCAATCGAGTCTCATCGAAATCCGCCTTAACTACATGCCATTGGTCGCCACTCCTTATTCCCCAAACTCACTTCATCCCGAACGCCGCAGTGAGCGACGCGAGGTCCGCCGGGGCCGCGCGGTCGGCGGTTAGAATGGCGGCTTTCTGCAGCGAGATCAGCTCGGCGATGCCCTTGCGCGAGAGATCCAGCATCGCCGTCATTTCCTCGGACGAAAAAACCGCCTCCTCGCCGCTGCCCTGGATCTCCACAAACTCGGAAGTCTCGGTCATCACCACGTTGAAATCCACCGAAGCATCGCGGTCCTCGGGATAGTTCAAATCCAGAACCGGCACGCCCTGATAGACGCCGGCCGAAACCGCGGCCACCAGCTTTTTCATCGCGAATTGTTTGAGTTTCCCCTGGGCCATCAGCTTGTTCAGCGCGATCGCCATCGCGACGCAACCGCCGGTGATCGATGCCGTGCGGGTGCCGCCGTCGGCTTGCAGCACATCGCAATCGATCCAAATGGTGCGTTGCCCGACTTTTTTCAAATCCACCACCGCCCGCAGCGCGCGGCCGATCAGGCGCTGGATCTCGGACGAGCGGCCATCGAGTTTTCCGCGTGAAATGTCGCGCGGTTTGCGCTCCAGCGTAGAATACGGCAGCATCGAATATTCCGCCGTGAGCCAGCCGCCTTCCACCCGCTGGGCCCGCATCCAGCGCGGCACGTCGTCCTCGATGGTGGCGGAGCAGATCACCTTGGTATCGCCGAAGGAAACCAACACCGAGCCGGTGGCGTTCGGTGCAATGTTGGGGACGAAGGAAATCGGGCGGAGTTGGTCGTTCTGGCGGCCGTCGGGACGTGTCATGGGGGAAAGTCAAATCCACCGCCCCGCCCACCGCAAGCGCCTAGACCCGTGCCAGCACATTTTCCAAAGGCACGCCCGACTTCAACTTCGGGCTGCGGCTGCCCACGAACCGCGCGCAGCGCGTCCCCCATGGACTGCGGTGGGAAGCGAAGCGCCACACCGCTTTGGATGATTCATCAGCACCGGCCCTTGGACATCGCGAAGAATCCAAAGCGGTGTCGCCGCTGCGCTCTGCCACCGCACTCCATGCAGTGGCGGCCCTTTGGACTGCGGTGGGAAACGAAGCGCCACACCGCTTTGGATGATTCATCAGCACCGGCACTTGGGCTTCGTGAAGAATCCAAAGCGGTGTCGCCGCTGCGCTCTGCCACCGCAGTCCATGGGTATCCGCTAGATAAGTGCCAGGACTTCTTCCAGATGTTCGTTGGGCTTCACCTTGGGCAGCACGGCTTTGATCTTGCCGTCGCGGCCGATGATGAAGGTGCTGCGCTCGATGCCCATGTAGATCTTTCCATACATGTTTTTCTCCACCCACACGCCGTAGGCCTCGACGATGTTGCGGTCGTCATCGCTGAGCAGGGCAAAGGGCAGGTTGTGCTTTTTGATGAACTTCTCGTGGCTCTTGATCGGGTCGAGGCTGACGCCGAAGACCTTTGCCTTGGCGGAGATTTCCTGCCAGGCATCCCGCAGGTCACAGGCCTGGGTGGTGCAGCCGGGGGTGTCGTCTTTCGGATAGAAATAGAGCACGACGGTGTGGCCCGCCAGATCGGCGAGTTTGACGGTGGTGGGCGAAGCATAGTCGCCGCCGATGGCTTGGGCGGAAAATGCGGGAGCTTTGGAGCCGGGTTGGGGTTGGGAACTCATGGAAATGGGTCAGGCCTTGCGGAAGCAGTAGGAGCGGTAGGAAAGCGCGCCGGTTTGAAGGGCGGTGTGAACACGGGAACCTTGCACGCCGGCGAAGTCGCGGCCAAGGCCGTGCAGCCATTTGGGGAGTTTTTGATCCAGCAGCTCGAGCGAGCGGGCGGAGTTGAGATCCATGCCGGCGAGCACTTCGGCGCTGATGTCACGCGATTGCATCCGCTTGAGCGGGGCTTTTTCAAGCGCGGCCTCCCATGCCGTCAGGCCGTCGCTGAAGCGGAAATCGGCGTAGAGGAACCAACCGCCGGGCTTGAGGACCCGGGCGACCTCGGATAGAAATTCCGACAAATCCGGATAACAATGCGACGCCTCGACATTGACCACCGCCTCGAACGAGTTGTCGGGAAAAGGCAGGCTTTGTGCGTCGCCCTGGATGAAATCGAGGCCTTTCACCGGATGCTGTTTCCGGCAGAAGGCGACGCCTTCGGGATTGAGATCGAGGCCGGTGTATTTCGCGGGCTGCCGGGTTCTCGTTAGATAGGATGCGCCGCCGCCGTGACCGCAACTCACTTCGAGCACGTTTTTCCCGGAGAGATTCACCTGCGTGCCGACGTGGTGATAGAGCTGGATGCAGGCGCGGTTCGGTTCGTCGGCAGCGGAGAGGGCGATGGCCATCGGCGGATCCGTCTCGAAGGCATAGTTCAGGAAAATGACTTGCTCGCCTAGCAGGCGCTTAGTGAGGAATGGATACCAAAGCCTCCAGATCGCCTTGCGAACGGGGCCGATGGCGAACAGATGATCGATGAGTGGCATGGCAAAGTTTAGAAACGACTCAGCGAGGCTCGCCGCGAATCACGGGCGGCGAAACCGATTTTTCACTCCTCGTCATCCACCCCATCCGCCTCCAGTTCCTCGTCCAATTCCGGATCGGGCGGGGCGAGCTGGATCCCCGTGGGCGTGGTCGGGGCGGTGGCCTCGGCGGGTTGGGCGGCGGGGCGCTCCTGCGGCATCGCCAGCCGGGCCATGGTCGCTTTTTGCTCGGCGAGGGCGGCGTAATACTGGCCCATCTGGCTGGAGGTGAGGACGCCGTCGTAGTTCCTGAGCTTTTCCTCGATTTCCTGGTTCTGGTTTTGAATGACCTTGGCGTGGGCGACCATCGGGTCGTCGTCGATGATCGCATCCCCGAGCTTGGACAATAACAGAACGCCGTCCACCGAGAGTTCGTTCTTGCCGGTGGGCAGCACGGATTTTTCAAACAGCAGGGTGGCGGAGCCGGGGATGGCCTGGAGTTCGGCCCGGGCGGATTGGCGGAGACGGTTCAACACCTCGTCGCGCTGGTCGGGAGAGAGGTCGATTTCCTCGATCACCCGGGTGAGTTCTTTCTGGGCGCGGGACTCGATGCGGTTGTCGCGATCGCGGTCGCGGAGTTCCTGGAATTTCGCGAATTGTTCCGGCGTGAGCATTTTGCGGAAGCCATCCTCGACGATCTTGCCGCGCAGCGCGAGTTCTTCGATGACCGGGAGCTCGTCGGAGGCGGTGGCGTTGCTTTCCTCCATCAGGCGGATGACTTCGCCCTGTTGGTCGATGGTGAGACCGAGCGCCTCGGTGAGGCGGAGCATCTTGGCTTCCTCGCGGGTTTTCGGTCCTTTTTCCGCTTCTTCGAGGAGCGGGAAATCCCCGGCTTTGACTTCTTTCGGGCGTTTGCCATCGGCCATCGATTGGCGGTTTTCCAAGGCAGTGGTGCGCGGCGATTGGCGCGGCGCGGCCTCGCCGGTCACGGTGGCGGGAGCGGCGGCGGGCGGGGCGCTTGGCTTGGCCACCCAGGCGATGGCGAACCCGACGACGGCGGCGACGGCAGGGAGAATGTAGGGATTTTTCATGCGTGACGGATGGCGTGGATCGCGGCGGCCATGTCCGGCGCGCGAAAGGTCGAGGACCCGGCGACCATCACATTGGCACCCGCGGCGAAACACCGGGCGGCCGTGACGGCGTCGATGCCTCCATCCACTTCAACGTGGAACGCCAGGTTTTTTGTCTGTCGAAGTTGGGTGGCGGCGGTGATTTTCTCCAGGATCTCGGCCATGAACGCCTGCCCGCCGAAGCCGGGGACGACGGTCATGCACAGCAGCAGGTCGATCTGATCCAGGAACGGTTCGGCGGCGCTGAGCGGCGTGGCGGGATTGAGCGCGAGGCCCGCCTGGCAACCGGCGTCGCGGATGCGGCGGAGGGTTTCCGAAACATCGTGCTCGGCCTCGACATGGACGCTGATGAGATCCGAACCGGCGGAAATAAAACGCTGCAGGTAGTGGTCCGGCCGCGAAATCATCAGGTGCACATCGAGGAAAATGTCGTTGGATTCGTGCACGGTCTGCACCACGGCGGGGCCGAAGGAAATGTTGTCGACGAAATGCCCGTCCATCACATCAAGGTGCATCCAGTCCGCCCCGGCGCGGATCGCGCGGCTGACTTCGGCTCCGATCTGGGAAAAATCCGCCGCCAGCAGCGACGGGGCGATCACCCGGTCCATGAAATTTTTAGGAATCACA
>JBIPMR010000645.1:0-3236 GCA_044369025.1 Luteolibacter sp. | reverse complement strand
AAATCACCACCCGCCACTACGCGGAGATTCGTCTCCAACTTGCGACCGCAGGCACACCCATTCCGATGAACGACCTTTGGATTGCCGCCATCGCCCGCCAGCACAAACTGCCCGTTCTCAGCCGCGATACCCATTTTGACCATGTTTCCGGACTTACCAGAGTCGGGTGGTCAACTGCGGGTCTGTGATTCCAAACAGTCTTACCATGCCCGCGCACGATTCCGTCCTCAAGCTTTGCGAAACCTTCGCCGAAGTGATGAGCGTCACCACCTCGCAAATGAAACTTGCCTTCCTATTGATCCTAGGGATTCTATCAAGCGCCGTGGCCGCGCCCCGGCCGCAAGAGCTTTCCATTTCCGGGTTGGAGCAACGGCTGAAGGAAATAGATGCGCAAATGGGCAAACTGGCGAACTACAGTTTGGGCGGCGGTATCGGTGCCATCGGCTATCGCTCGCAGGCCCATGACACTGCGAACTCCCCGGAGTGGGTTGAAATTGATTTTGGCAATTCCTTTCCGCTGGATGAGGTCGTGCTGGTGCCCGCCATCCGTCGTGACACTCAAACCGGATTTCAAGCGGATGCTTTTCCCAAGCGGTTCCGCCTGATCGCCGGCAGCGGCACCGACCGGATCGGCAAAGTGGTAGCCCAATACAATGGCGATCATGACATTCTTCCCCGTATTGCCCCATTCGTCATTCCTGGAAAGGGCATCCAGGCATCGTGGATTCGAATTGAGGCGGATCAGCTATCCAAGCGCGCGTTTGACGATCGGTTTGTGTTCCAACTGTCAGAAATCATGGCCTTTAGCGGAGTGGAAAACGTGGCGCTACACCAGCGGGTCAAAGCCTCGTCGTCAGCGTCCGGAAACCTCCCCGGGTGGGATGTGCGTTATCTGGTGGATGGCTATGTGCCTTACTTGATGGATGCCGCCGAAGGTGCCAGAAGTGTGGCCTACGTGGCCTACTTCAGCTCGGAAAGTGTGGTTTCCACAGACCTCTCGGTTACGATCGATCTTGGCCGTGCCTATCCGCTTTCCGGAGTTCATCTGCACGCCGTTGAACAAAGCGACACCCTGCCGCAGGCCTACGCGGGCGATTTGGCCATTCCCAAACGGATGCGCATCGAAGGCGCGAACCTAGCGGATTTTTCGGATGCCACCCTGCTGGTCGAACCGCACCCCGAAACGATCTACGACGTCGGGCCGATTATGATGTGGGCCTTCCCCGAAACCACTTGCCGCTACGTCCGGTTTAGCGCCAGCGAACCCTATAGCTCCACGTTAAACGGCAAAGTCACCTACCTATTGGGTTTTGCGGAAATTGAGGTTTTTTCGAAAGGCCGAAACGTCGCCCTGGGCCGACCGGTCGCCACCAGTTTCAAACAACCCAAGGGGGGGCGCCCCATCGCCAAACTAACGGATGGCTTGAACTTCTACGGCAACATCCTTCCCCTTCAGGATTGGATGCGGCAACTGGCGCTGCGCCACGATCTGGAGCTGGAGCGTCCGCGGGTGGCGGCGGAACTCTATCAGCACTACACCCGTCAGAAAATCCTGCTGAGCCGGCTCGGCTGGTTGTCGATCATGCTCGTTTTGATCGCAGTCGTGATCGTGTTGGTGGATCGCATCTTGCGGCAACGTGCCATTCACCAGGTAAGGAAGCGGATTGCCGCGGATCTCCATGACGAACTGGGGGCCGATCTCCATGCCATCGGCCTCATGAGCGACCTCGCGCGCGCCGCCAAGACCACCCCGGAGAAGCTCGAAGGATTTCTCCTCCGCTTGCGCGCGTTGACAGAGCGCGCAGGCACGGCGGCTCGGCATTGCACGAACATGATTGAAGCCAAGGGACTTTACGAAGACCTGGTGCAAGAGATGCGCCGCACCTCCGACCGGATCATGGCGGATCTGGAACATGAAATTGAGTTTGAAGGCGAAGAAACCCTTCTCCAGCTCAAGCCCCAGCAACGCGTGGATCTGATTCTCTTCTACCAGGAGTGCCTCATCAACATCATCCGCCATTCCAGCGCCACCCGCGTGCAAACCCGGTTGGCGGGTGCTAACGGAATGATCCGCCTCACCGTCAGCGACAACGGCCAAGGTCTGAACGGTAGCGTTCCAGCGTCCTTGATCCGCCGTGCTAAACTCGTTGGCGCAACCGTCGAAGCAGGTCCTTCCCAATCAAACGGAGCCTGCATCTGCTTGAATTTGAAAATCCGCAGGTTTGGAATACTCAAATGAAACATCAAATCCGAGTCATGGTGGTGGAGGACAATCCCCGCTATCGCGAAGTCATAACGCTGGCCTTGAAAGAGGAGGCGGAATTTGAACTGGCCAGCCAGTTTGGGACTTCCGAGATCGCCCTGCGCAGCCTGCAGGACAAGTCGCCCCACGAATTACCCGACCTCATTCTGCTCGACCTGCGGCTGCCCGGAATGGACGGGCTGGACGCCTTGTCGCGCTTCCTCACCACCGCGCCCAAGGTGAAGATCATGGTGCTGACCCAGTCCGACAACGAAGCCGACGTCCTGCGCGCCATCTCCAGCGGTGCCGCCGGTTATCTGCTGAAATCCTCCACGGTCAACCAGATCAACGAAGGCATCCGCACGGTGATGGGCGGCGGCTCCTGCCTGGATGCCGGTGTGGCCCGTTTCATCCTCGAGGCCTTGCGAACCCGGTTGCCAAAGCAGACCACCGAACCGCTGCTCACGAGCCGACAGATGGAAATCCTCGTCCTGCTCGGCGAGGGCCTGCAGAAGAAGGAAATCGCCGAGCGCCTCAAGATCAGCTACGCCACGGTGGACGAGCATGTCGTTCACATTTACGAGAGACTCGGCGTGCGCAACGCCGCCGGTGCCGTCAACCAGGCGCATCTCTTGGGCCTCTTCATCGGTCGCAAGCGCTAGAAGTGTCTTGTAGCGGCGCTCTGTGAGCGTCGATCGCTCTGTGAGCGTCGATCCGGTGAACAAGCCAAAGCGCTCTTTCATGAGCACCCTTGTGCGCGACGGTCACAGACCGCCGCTACAATGCGGCAGATATTGCTGTGCGCTTCCTTGAAATCCCGGGAACACTCCGTGGGCATCCATCCTGCAGCCCCATCCACCACCCTGTGAATACGGGGATATACAGCTTGACCGATCGTGGCATGCTCTTAAGGGAACCCAGCCCATTCCGACCATCAGCCATGAAATCAAGCTCATCACCTCATCCTCCCCACGGCGAACCGCAGAAATCCCAA
>JBIPMR010000644.1:0-3240 GCA_044369025.1 Luteolibacter sp. | reverse complement strand
TTTGTCAAAACCCTTGAAACCTACAAGAAGACCCTCAACAAGGACACCACCACCATCTTCACTTCCAACAGCGATCTGTTCCGCCTCTTCAAACACATCGAGCCGCCGAAAGCGCCGTAAGTCCAATCAACAAGGAGGAGCGGACTCCGATCCGCTCAAGCCCATGAAATGACAATGAACCGTGTGCTACGCCGCGAATCATTGGCTGGCCATGGGCTCCAGCGGTTCGGAGACCGCCGCTTCATGGTTAGGAACCCTATTCCTGCCGGACCTCGGGCTTGAACGCCAGCGGCGAGGAACCGGAATGATCCATGCTCTGGATCGTTCCGCGGTCGTCCTGGATCGGCATCACCTTGATGTCGACTTCCACCGGCACGGCCCGCAAGCCCTGGATGATCTCGCGGAGATGGGCGACGGTGGTTTCTGATAGCGTTTGCGGCTTGGCGTGCTCGCGGCCGATTTCGGCGATGATCGCCTTGATCGCATCAAGTCCGTCCTGGAATCCGGACAACTGCGCGACCACCCGGCCGACCGGATCCTCCTCGCCGGCACCGCCTAACAAACGGCGTTTCATGAACTCCTTCTTGATGTCCGCCCAGCGCGATATTTCCTTGTCGTTGGAGATGCCTTCGAATTCCTTGAACTTGAGAAGATTCGCCTCGGCCCCCTGGGTGAGTGTCTGCGATTCATTCTGATAGTGATCCAGGATCAGGGCGCGGACTTCCTCCTTGCTCATCAGCGGCAGCACCTTGGCGGCGATGCGCGCCATGTTTCGATAGGACCCCTGCAGCCGGAATGCGGGCTCGGTGCGGTAGGCGTCCTCCTGCGCGGCGCTGCGGATGTATTCCTGGTTCACCCGCAGGATGGTGTCGCGGACCTCGAACAGATGGCGGGTGACGGTGACCATTTCATCAATCTCCGCCGGAGCATGGTTGCCCTGGAAATCGACGCCCTCCTGGCTGCCGGTCTCCGCGACTTTCATCACGGCGTAAACGTCCTCCTGATGGCGGCTGGCGAGCCGGGAGAGGATCGGATTCGCGGTGAGGCAGTTTTCGATATAACTGGCTTTGAAGGCATCGATGTGGCCGCCGAGGATGTCGCCGAGGTTATAGGTATCCGCGCGGTTGGCCAACATGTCCGGGATTTTGAATTTCGTCCCGCCTTCGGTGTAGGGGTTGCCGGCCATGACGACGGCGACCTTTTTGCCACGCAAATCATAGGTGCGGGCCTTGCCTTTCCAGACGCCCTCCATTTTCCGCTGGGCATCGCATAGGCTGATGAAGCGCTGGAGAAACTCGGGGTTGGTGTGCTGGATGTCGTCCACGTAGATCATCACGTTGTCGCCCATTTCCAGCGCGAGGTTGAGTTTGTCCACCTCCTCGCGGGCTGATAGATTGGGCGCTTCGGTCGGGTCAAGCGAGACGACGGCGTGGCCGAGGGCCGGGCCGTTGATCTTCATGAAGGTCAGCCCGAGGCGGTTGGCGACGTATTCCATGATGGTCGTCTTGCCATAGCCGGGCGGCGAAACCAACAGCAGCAGGCCGGAGCGGTCGGTGCGGGTGTCGCTGCCCGCGGTGCCGATTTGTTTGGCCAGATTCTCACCGATGATCGGCAGGTAGACGTCATTGATCAGGCGGTTGCGGACGAAGGAGCTCATGACCTTCGGCTTGAACTCATCGAGTCGGATTTGCTCGCGGCGGGTTTCGATCAGGCGCTGCTTGAGGCGGGTGCAGGCTTCGAACGCAGGCACTTCGCGGTTTCCGAAATCCGCCAGGCGCTCGCGGAACGCATGGTAGTCGGTGTCATAAATCCCGCCGTCCTGGATGACCGCGTGCTGGCCGCGCAAGCCATCCACGCGAATGGCGGACAAGGATTCGCTAACACCGCGCTGCTCGATGCCGCCGCGCAGCCAATGGGCGGCGGACTCGGCGACCCAGGCGAGCGCCGGAGTGAGACGCAGGTTTTCAGGTGCGGCGCCGGCAAAACGGAGATGGCCGTTCATCCAATCGATCAAGGCGAGGAACCGGCGCTCGGGATCGCCCGCCAAGGGCTCGATGGAACGATGGAACTCGGAACCGACGATGCCGGTGTTGAGCGCGAGTTTGAACTGGGCGGTTCCCGCCGCCGCCTCGGCGGAGGCGGGGACGGGCGCACCGGATGCCAGTTGCTCAAACAGATAGGCCGCAGCCTCGGCCACCATGCTGGCGGGATTGGAATTTCCGATGGAAAACAACAGACCGGCGGATTGGGAACGGGGGACGAACTCTAGCAGCGCGTTTTCCAACGTCGTGCGCAGCGGGTGCGTCTCCGCAGCGGGCGAGCCGAACGCGCGGCGCATCGAGCCGTGGGCGGTGATCAGTTGCTCGATGGATTTCCCCGCTTCGGTGGTGCGGTGGAGTTCCCAAAACAGAATCGCCACCGCCCGCACGCGCGGGCCGAAGCGCAGCAAACCGAGCGACCGGTGGACGGGCAGCAGGGCGGATAGAATCCGCAACGCGTCCTCGTCATGCACGCCCTTGGTGTAGCCTTCCGAATAGCGCGGGGCCATGAAGGCGTGGACGGTTTCCAAGGTCGGCCCGCCTTCGACGCCGTGTTCGAGCATTTTCCAAGCGAGCCACTCCGCCCGATAGACCCGGGTGTTTTCGCTAACCACCTGCTGGTCCCACACATTGCGGGTGGCGAGGAAATCCGCGTCCTCGACGGGTTCGAAAAACGCGGTGCCTGATAGATGGAAACACGGAATGTCCTCGTGGGTGATGATCGAAAGCTCCAGTTCCTGGGTGTTGACCGAGAAGTTGTGGCGGCCGAATTTGAGCACGTTTCCGCCGTCGGCGAAGAGTTCCTTGCGATCCTTGAGCTGGCGGACGGCGTCGTCCTGCACGGTTTTCAGGCGGGTCTGGAGGTCGTCGGCTTTGACGCTGTCGCCGATGTCGCGGAGTTCGGCGACGATGTCGCGGAGTTTCGCGACCATCAGATCGCCGGCGAAATAACCGTTGATCGCGTTGATGTCGTCGAGCGAGGCGGCGCGGTGTTTCAGGCCGGCGAGGATGCGTTCGGCGGATTTGAGCAGGTTGCCGGCGCGGCGGTTGCGCTGCTCGATGAGCGCCTGTTTGCGGCCTTCGAAGGCCTCGTAGATTTCCTCGCGCTTGGTGGCGAGTTCTTCGATGTATTCGTCGAACTCGGCGAAGCGGCCTTCGAGCTCCTCCACCTGGACCATCACCTTGGTGAGATATTCGCCGC
>JBIPMR010000643.1:0-3241 GCA_044369025.1 Luteolibacter sp. | reverse complement strand
GGACCGGGTTCGCGTTCGATTTCGGTGAAGGAGGTGATCAGCCTGCGGGTCGGCGCGCCGGAAGCGCAGGCGTGTTACGAGGATCTAACGAACGCCGAGGTTCTTGAAAATCTCAAGCTCTGGCAAACCGCGAAAAGCGAGGCGGCCAAGGGCCGGCCGACGAAGCGCGACCGGCGGGAAATCGACAAGATCCACCGCTTTTGGGATCGGCCGCCGGAAGTTTACTAACCGCCTTTTTTCACCTCGGCCATCGGCACTGCATCGACGGCATCGCCGTCGCGCAGCAGGGCGTTCGGGCTGAGGATGACTTCGCCGCCGGGCTTGAGGCCGCTGAGGATTTCGATTTTCGGACCGAGCGTGCGGCCGGCTTTCACCACGCTGAATTTCACCTTGCCGTCCTCCACCAAGGCGACTTGGGAAACGCCGTCGCGGGTGGCCACCGCATTGCTTGGAATCAGCAGCGCGGTGGTCGGTGATTCGGCTTTGATTTTGGCGGTGCCTGATAGACCGGCGGGCACGGCGAAGTCGGCGTTGGGCAGCGTGAGTTCGACTTGCATGGTGCCGGTTTGTTCTTCGATGAGCGAACTGAAGCGGCTCACCCGCGCGGCGAAGGTCTTGCCGGGAATGTCGGAAAACTGGACGTCCGCCTGCTGCTCGTTGCGAATTTGCAGGGCGGTGCCCGGCGGCACGTGCAACACCATCCGCAGCTCGTTGAGGCGGGCGATGTGAAACAGCCATGCGTCCGGCGAGGCGGTGTCGCCATTGACGTGATCGCCGCGGTCGATCCGGCGGGCGATGATGGTGCCGTCGAAAGGCGCGCGGATGGTTAGAAAGCCCTCGGTTTCCTCAAAGCCGCTGAGCTCGGCCGCCGCGGCTAACAAATCGGCTTCGGCGGCCTGGGTGGCGGAACGGCGCTCGTCGAGTTCTTCCGCGGAGATCGCGTCGTCCCCGGCGAGGGATTCCGCGCGCTTCAGAAGGGCGTGGGCCAGCTCGGAGCGGGCGGTCAATTGCGCAATCTTCGCGCGGGCGGCGGCGATTTTGTGGGCGATTTCCGGGGCCTCGATCACCGCAAGCACGTCGCCGGATTTCACCCGGTCGCCGATGTCCGCTTTCGATTCGGCGATGGTGCCGGTGGCCCTGGAAAACAGATGCGCCTGCTGCGCGGGAGCGGTCCGCCCGAGCGCACTGAGCTCCGAAACCCCGGCGGCGGGTAAGGCCTTGGCGGTGCGGACGGAAGGAACGTCGGCGGCTTCGAGCGCTGGTGTTAGAGCCAGCGCGCACAGCGTGGCGATGAGTGGAAATTTGGATTTCATGGCGGGGAAATTGGGGTGGAAGGCGGGTGCGCGCGGCGTTTCATCCATGCGAAAATTGTTGGAACCAAAAACAGCGAGGCCATCGTGCCGAACAGCAGCCCGCCGATCACCGCGCGGCCAAGCGGCGCGTTCTGCTCGCCGCCTTCGCCGTGGCCGATGGCCATCGGCACCACGCCGAGGATCATCGCCAGCGCCGTCATCATCACCGGCCGCAGCCGCGTGGTGGCGGCCTCCATCGCCGCAGCGACGCCATCGGTGCCCGACGCCCACAGGTCGCGGGCGAAACTGGTGACGAGCACGCTGTTAGCCGTGGAGACGCCGACGACCATGATGATGCCCATCAGCGCCGGCACGCTCAGCGGCGTGTCGGTCAACCACAAGCCGAAAGCGGCTCCGGAAACCGCGACCGGCAGCCCGCTGATGGCGATGAAGGGCATGCTCCACGATTGGAAATTCACCACCATCACCAGAAACACCAGCACCGCGGAAAAAGCCAGACCGCTGAGCAGCTCGCTGTAGGCGGATTTCATCAACGCGGCCTGGCCTGCGAGTTCGATGCGGTTGGGTTCCTCCAGCCCGGACCGCAGCTCGGTTAGGATCTTCTCAAGATCGTCGGTGACCGCGCCAAGGTCGCGGTCCTGGATGTTAGCCACGACGGTGAAGGTCGGGAGCAGCGTCGTGCGCGAGACGCTGGCCGGATTCTTGCGCTCGCCCAGCGTGGCGATCGATCCTAACAAAACCGGCGTCGTCCGGCCGGCTGGGATGATGGGAATGTCGAGCAACTGCGCGGCGGACTCGACTTTTTTCGGCGGGGCGATGACCTGGACTTCGTAGGACGAGCCGTTGACCGGATCCGCCCAGAAGCTTGAAGAAACGCTGCCGCCGGAGCCGAGGAAGGTGAGCAGCGCGGACACCGCGTCTTGCTGGGTGAGGCCGAGTTGCGCGGCCTTGGCGCGGTCGATTTGCAGATAGAATTCCGGCAGGCCGAGAACTTCGCGGAAGTTCACGTCCACCGCGCCCGGGATTTGTTTGAAGCGCTGCACGAGTTGGTTGGCCAGCGCGATGTTGCCGGGAACGTCGCGGCCGATGAAGCGCACTTCAAAGGTGGTGGGCGAGCCGGATGCCAGCGTCTGGCTGGTGGCGTCCGCAGGCCGGAAGAACGATTGCACGTTGGGAAACTTCTCCGCCAGCATGACCCTAACCGCCGCCATGTAACCGGCGGTCGGCTGATGCCCGGCCGCGAGTTGCACCAGGATTTCACCGTCGAATGAACCGATCGACGCGGTGGGGACCCACGCCTGGTTCACCGATGATGGCGCGCCGATGTTTTCCGCGACAAACAGCAGTTCCTCGGCGGGAATGAGGTTGCGGATCTCCCGGTGGATGTCGCCGAAAATCCGGCCGGTGTCTTCCAGGCGGGTGCCCGGCGGAACCCTGACAAACAAGTTCATCAGCCCGGCGTCGGTGGTCGGGAAAAACTCGCGCTTGAGGAGTTTCGCGGAAATCCCGCCGATGGCGAAAACAGCTAACAGGATGAGCGCGACCAGGAGTTTGTGGGCGAGGAAGATCCGCAAAATCTTCGCCTGGAGCGCGGCGAGACGGTCGATTCCGGCTTCGATGTGATGGTGGATTTTCCGGATGGGGCCGGGTTGTTTGGTGGTTTCCGCCACCACTTCGGATGGCAGCATCATCGAGGCGAGTGTCGGAACCAGCGTCCGCGATAACAGATAGCTGGCGATCATCGCGAAGATGACGGCAAGCGCCAGCGGTTGGAAAACGAACGCCGCGGTTCCTGTTAACAAGAAGATCGGCATGAACACGATGCAGATGCCGAGCGTGGAAACAAACTCGGGGAACGCGACCTGTTGGGCACCGTCGAGGATCGCCTGATGCACGGATTTTCCGAGCGAGATCTGGCGCCTGATGTT
>JBIPMR010000642.1:0-3246 GCA_044369025.1 Luteolibacter sp. | reverse complement strand
ATCAGGACAAGTCGTTCTTGGATGAAGCGCTCAAGAAATGGTGGAAAGAGGATCGCGAGGGGGCGATCCGATGGGCATCACAACTTCCATCAGGCGGCCTGAAGCGCTACATCATGAAATTCTCCCTTGGGGAATTGCTCAAAGACGATGTCCCGCGGGCGCTTGCCATGTCCGAAGGCTATCAGACGGAGGATCCGGAGTGGAGCCATGTCGCATTCCAAGACACCCACATCACTAACAGCATCACCGAAGCCTTGAAAAAACCCGCGACCACGGCGGAGGAGATGCTCGCGCTGTTTTCGAAACTGAGCCGCGGCACCGGGACCACCGGTTCGGGCACGGGAGACTATCCGGAAAATTTCGACTTCCGGAAATTCCTCGAGGGGATCGACGCAGCGAGTCAAAAAGACGAAAAACGCCCCAGCTTCATGCCCTCGGATGTTTTATATAGCTGGGCGAAAGCGGATCCACAGGCGGCGGCGGAGTGGTTCCTCTCGATGGCTGAAAACGAGCGTGACGTGGCATTCCAAAATTGGGTAGACATCGCAAAGGCCGTCTCTAGCAACAGCGGCCCCCGCGCCTATCATGAATGGGCAGCCGGCATTATTGCCCAGGCCACGAAGAAACAACGCGCTGCAATTTTCGAGGAAACGAGCGATCAGGACGCCATGGGAATCGCCGCAAGTATTCCGGACGTCGGACTTCGCGATACCGTTCTGGCGGCGGCAGCGAGGCGCAACTCCGGGACGGTTGGGCAAACCGAGCAGACTATCAACTTTCTCTCGCAAATCTCAACTCCGGAAGCGCGGCTCCAAGCGATCACGAACGACCAAGGGCAGTATGCTTACTGGATCAAAGCCTACACCATCCCCGCCTCGGGTTGGAAAAAGCTTGGATTCACCCGGGAGCAATTCGATGCCGCACTCGACAAGGTGCAGCGTTGACGCGACTCAAGAAACTTGAATCTTTCTGCTTCGCCACGAAAACTCCCGCCATCCCATGGACCCTATCGAAAAAGCCAATTCCCTGATCGAAGCGCTGCCCTACCTGCAGGCGTTCCGCGGTAAAACCTTCCTGATCAAAATGGGCGGGTCCGCGATGGAGGATCCCGAGCTCGTCGCCAAAGTGATGCGCGATATTGTTTTCCTCGAAGTCGCCGGCATCAATCCGATCGTCGTGCACGGCGGCGGCAAGGCGATCTCCGCCGCGATGGAAGCCGCCGGGTTAGAGGCGAAATTTGTCGGCGGTTTCCGCGTCACCACTGACGAGGCGATTGAAATCGTCGCCCGGGTGCTGTCCGAGGAAATCAATCCCGGCCTGGTCCGCATGATCCGCGACTTCGGCGGCAAAGCGGTCGGCATTCCCGGCAACGATGTGTTCCTTGGCGAGAAAATCAAAGGCACCGATGCCGATGGCAAGCGCGTTGACATCGGCCGCGTCGGCGAAGTCGTCGGCTGCCAGCTCGCGCATATGGACGCCGCGCACAACGCCGGAATCGTCCCGGTGATTTCCCCGCTCGCCGCCGAGCTCGCCACCGGCCGGCCGCTCAACATCAATGCGGACCTCGCCGCCGCCGCGCTCGCCAAGGAGCTGCGCGTGGCCAAGCTGGTCTATCTATCCGATGTGCCCGGGCTGCTATCCGACCCGAAGGACCCGTCCACGCTGATCAAGTCCATCACCCGCGCCGGGGCGGACGCGCTGATCGCCGACGGCACGATTTCCGGCGGCATGATCCCGAAGATCCGCAGCGCGGTAGATGCGTTGAACGCCGGCGTCCGCAAGGTGCACTTCGTCGATGGGCGGCTGCCCCACGCGCTTCTGTTGGAGATTTTCACCGACGGCGGCGTCGGCACCGAAGTGGTCATGTAGTCGGTGCGGCCTGCCGGCGCGCCGAACCGAAGATCCCGTGTTTCGGCGCGAAAAGCAGCGAGGCGACGAAGCCCGCCGCCTGGGTGAGCACGATGCAGGCCCCCGTCGAGCCGTCGATGTGATAGCTGACAAAAATCCCGATGGTGGTGGAAACCACCGCCGAGCCGACGGAGATCATCAGCATCCGCTCGAAGCGGTCGGTCCACAGGTAGGCGATGCTGCCGGGCGTCACCAGCATGGCGATGACCAGGATGATGCCCACGGCCTTGAGCGCCACCACGATCGCGAGCGAGAGCAGGCAGAGCAGCAGGTAGTTGAGAAAATTGGCGCGCAACCCGAGCACCCGCGCCTGGCCGGGATCGAAGCAGATGAGCAGCAGGTCCCGCCGCAACAAGAGGATGACGGCCATGACCACGCCGCCTAGCAGAAAGGTTTCCAGCCGCTGGCTGCGGGTGATGCCGAGGATGTTTCCAAACAGAATGTGGTCGAGGTGCAGGTCCGATTCAATCTGGCTGAACAACACCAGGCCGAAGGCAAACAGGCCGGTGAAAACCACGCCCATCACCGTGTCCTCCTTGATCCGGCTGTTCTGTTTGATGAAACCGGTGCCCACCGCGCAGAACCATCCGGAAGCAAAAGCCCCGAGCGCCAGCGGCAGCCCGGCCATGTAGGACAGCACGATCCCGGGCAGCACCGCGTGGGAAATCGCGTCGCCCATCAGCGCCCAACCTTTGAGAATGAGAAAACACGAAAGCAGCGCGCACATCGCCGCGATCACGCCGCCGACGAGCAGCGCGTCCACCATGAAGGCGTATTGCAGCGGTTCGAACAACGGACTCATGCGGCGGGAATGGTTTCTTTCGCCCGGCGTTTCGCGGCAAGGATGCCGTGTTTCGGCGCAAAGACGAAGGCGATGAGAAACAGGATCGTTTGCAGGGTGACGATGCAGCCGCCGGTCGCGCCATCGAGGAAGAAGCTGGCGTAGGCACCCGTGAGCGAGGTCAGCGCGCCCATCAGCGGGGCAAGCCACAGCATGGTGGCGAAGCGGTCGGTTAGCAGATAGGCGGTGGCGCCCGGGGTGATGAGCATGGCCACCACCAGGATCGCGCCGACGGCTTGCAGCGCGGCGACGGCAGTGGCGGATAACAGAATGAGCAGCGTGAGATGCAGCAGCCGCACCGGCAGGCCGAGCGTGCGCGCCTGGTTGGGATCGAAGCAGAACAGCATCAGATCCCGCCATTTCAGGCCCAACACGATCAAACTCACCACGCTGATGATGATGACCTGCAGGATGTCCGCATCGGAGATGCCGAGGATGTTGCCGAAGATGATGGTTTTCAAATCCACGCGCGCCGGGGAGATCGAGATCAGCAGCAG
>JBIPMR010000070.1:0-9941 GCA_044369025.1 Luteolibacter sp. | reverse complement strand
TGTCCTGACCGGATCGGCGATGAGTGCGCAGCCTCACCCACAGCGGTAGGTGAACTTCGGGTTCCCGTCGTGCCTGCTGCCCGGACGGCTACGTGTCCTATGGCCGGAGCGATGATTACTGGAGTCTCCGGTGCTTTCGCCTGGCGAAAACCCCTGACGCCGCTGCGTGAGATTGAATCGAGTTAGCGGTCTCACCTTTCAAAGCAGAGCAGTAAACCCGGAATTGGAGTAGGGGTTACTTTAGGGGATATCCGACCCGCTGAAATTTCACAACTCCTTGAAAATAAGAGTGGTGGAGCGTAGCGGATTCGAACCGCTGACCCCTTGCATGCCATGCAAGTGCTCTACCAACTGAGCTAACGCCCCTTTCGGGTGGGGCGGAGGTGTATCGGCGGGACCGGGCGGGAGCAAGAGGATTTTTGGAAAATCATTCAGGATTTCAAAGATCCCTTGCAGGAGCGGGGATTCAGCGCTTGCGACGGCAGAGGGCGGGGGCTCCAAATACCGCCATCAGGGCGCTGGATGGCTCGGGAACGGTCACCGGGCCCGGGGTCGTGGTGAAGCGGCCCACCAATTCGGCGCGGCCTTGGCCTCCTTCGAAGACGCGGAACGGGTTCCGGGTGGAGAGGGTGCCGGCGATGGTGTTTTAATCGGCCTTGAAGGAGAGTTCGAGGTAGTAGCGGTTTCCGGAGACGTCGAGGAAATCCAAAGGGGCGGCCTAGTTGCGGAGGGACACGATGTCGGCAGTGGCTCCCGGATCGTTGAAGTTGGGCGAGTTGATGAGGTCGCTGGTGTGGATGATGTTGAGTGGGGCGACACCGGTGGGTTGGGTGAGATTCAGGCGCAAGCCGAGGTCCACGGAGGCCGCACCGGTGGTGGTTTTGATGGTGCCATTCCGGTAACAGAGGTCGCCGCTGTCGGAATATGGGTCGGCGGCCACGTTGTGGATGGCCCGTGTGGGAAATCCGTAATGGTTTCCGCCGCGAAATCGCCGCGATGCGGGCTTGGCGTAAAACCAGCGCGACGTATGCTGCGCCGCATGTCGAAGTATGCTGGTGAGCAAGTGTTGGTGGTGCCTCGCGCCTTGTTGGATGAAATCGGGTCGTTCGAGGGGATTCAAACCGCGGGGGTGGAGGCGGCGGTGGCGAGATTGCTGGATTCCAACAATCACTTTTTCATGGACCGCGCCGCGGCCGAGGAGGATCCGAGCCATAAGCAGCTGATTCCCTATTGTGTGTTCCGGTGTGGCGACCGCATCCTGCATTACACCCGCGGCAAGTCGGGGGGCGAGAGCCGGCTGCACGCGAAGGTTTCCGTGGGCGTGGGCGGGCATGTCAACCCGATCGATACGGGCGACGGGCGGACCGGGCCGCAGGCCTATCATGCCGCGGTGACCCGCGAGATCGAGGAAGAGCTGGATCTGCCGGAGGAGCACACGCACCGGATCATCGCCCTGCTCAACGACGAATCGAATCCGGTCGGCCAGGTCCATCTGGGCATTGTCCATCTGATCGAGTTGGCATCGGATGCGGTCGCGTCGCGCGAGGACGCATTGATGGATCTGGGTTTCACCGATCTGGCGGAACTCAGGGGGGCTGGCTTCGAGCGCTTGGAAACCTGGTCCCAACACTGCATCCGGTATTTGGCTGATAGAGCGGTTTGAGGGCGGGAAATTCCAGGTCGATGGAAAAATCCGCCACCGCGATGGCGGGCCCGAAAAGTCCCGGTTGGCACCCGAAAAAGCAAAATAATCCCGGCAAATGAGCAATTTGGGATGGCGAAGCCGTCGATTTCCCGGCAAACTCGCCTTGGATCGAAAACGACACTTATTCCAAGCCCGATGTCAGCCCCCACCAAGCCAGAGAAGCCGCGAATTCTAATCGTGACCCCCGAGATCACCTACTTGCCGGCGGGCATGGGAAACATGGCGCAACGGATGTCGGCGAAAGCGGGGGGGTTGGCGGATGTCTCGGCTTCCTTGGTTTCGGCGTTATTCGAACTCGGCGCGGACGTGCACGTCGCGATGCCGAACTACCGGCGGATGTTTCAGGGCGATATTTTCAGCCTGCATGAAAAGGAGCTGAGGAAATATCACGAGGTGCTCCCCGAGGCCCACATCCATTTGGCGGAGGATCGGATTTTTTACTACCGCGAGCAGGTTTACAGCAACCAGTCGGACGAAGCGATGCGGATCGCCCTGGTTTTCCAACGCGAGGTGATCAACCACATCATCCCGCTGGTGCGGCCGGACTTGGTTCATTGCAACGATTGGATGACCGCGCTGATTCCCGCGATGGCCCGGCGGCGCGGGATCAAGAGCTTGTTCACGGTGCACAACATCCACACCCGGCAGGTCTCGCTGGCGCAAATCGAAGAGGCGGGAATCGATGCCGCGGAGTTCTGGATGAACCTGTTTTTCACCGGTCCGCCAGTCAGTTACTATCATGCCCGGTCCCACGTGCCGGTGGATCTGCTGACATCGGGGATTTTCGCGGCCCACTACATCAATACGGTCAGCCCGCGGTTTTTGTGGGAGGTCGTTGAAGGCTGGCACTCGGTGGTGCCGGATTCGGTGCGCGCCGAGCTGCGCAGCAAATATTTCGCCGGTTGCTCCGCAGGCATTCTGAATGCTCCGGACGTTTCTTACAATCCGGAGACCGACGACGCGCTCGCGCAGAATTTCACGGTCAAGGATTTCGCCGAAGGCAAGGCCGCGAACAAGCTCGCGCTGCAACGCGAACTCCAGCTTCAGTTGGATCCGGACGCGCCGATGTTCTTCTGGCCATCGCGCCTCGATCCGGTGCAAAAAGGTCCGCAGTTGCTCACGGAAATCCTCCACCAGCTCGTTTCCGACTACTGGGACCGCAATCTGCAAATCGTCATCGTCGCCAACGGCCCGCACCAGCCGTGGATCGATCAAATCGTCGCCGCCTTCGATCTCAGCGAGCGGGTGGCGATCGTCGATTTCGAAGAGCGGGTGTCGCGCTTGGCCTACGCCGCATCGGACTTCATGCTGATGCCCTCGTTGTTCGAGCCTTGCGGACTGCCACAAATGACATCGCCGCTCTACGGTTCATTGCCGGTGGTGCACTCCACCGGAGGACTTTACGACACCATCACCCCCCTCGCGGTCGAGACTTCGACGGGCAATGGCTTCCGCTTCGACCACTACAATTCCGATGCCTTCCGCTGGGCCATCGATCAGGCGATGGAATTCCACGCCCTGCCGCGCGAGATCCGCGATCGCGAGGTGCGCCGCATCATGATCGAGAGCGAGCAGCAGTTCAGCCACCAGGAGGTCGCACGGCGCTACATCGCGATCTACGAGGAAATGCTCGCCCGCCCGCTCGTCGAGAAGGAATCCGGCGAGGTCATCAAGGCGATCGCCGAAAGCCTGGCGGTCGCGACCGAGGACGCGTGATTAAGGGGCGGCGACCTTACTGTCGCCGCTTGATCATCGCTCCGGCAGCGGCGGTCAGATCGTTGCTCGATTTGCAATGTCCGGCATCTTCCGGGCGATGCCTTCGCACCTCTTCCGCAAGCGTCCCCGGCGGTGCTGCCTACCGGGCCTGCGCGCCAAGTTAACGGGATCGTTCGGGAGTCTTGACCCGAGGAGGGGCGGATATGGGATCGTGCATGCCCATGGGGGGACCATGAAGAAAAGCGATTCTCTTACCTCATGGGCTCCCCATGGGCAGGGCGGCCGGAGTCCGCCCCTCCATAAAGGGGCCGCGTTTTGTGTTCTGATGGCTTCCCTGTCAAAGCTCCAGGTCGTAAGAGTCGTAAGATTCGTGGTGCCTGTTTTCCAGTTTAGGCTGAGCGGGTTTCAATCACTCCGCCCGCGACAGCCGGTTGATGCCGCGCTGCAGCAACTGGGTATCCACCGCGGTGGCGACGGCGTCGTCCAGATAGACGGTGAAATCCTCCTCGGCGAATTCGATCGAGTGAAGTTCTTCGAGGTTGCCTTTGAACGCCTCGACCAGGCCTTTCATGTTTTTGATTTCCCTGCCGTTCACCTTGCGGACGATCAGGTTACGAAGTCCTTCGTAGCCCACCGTGGCCGGCGTGGGAATCGAGCCGCTGAGCAGGATGATGCGGTCCACCTGGTCCTCGAATTTTTCGGGGTTTTCCAAGGCATCGAGGAAATTCAGCGGGGCGTTGCTCGTCCAGTCCTTGCCGAAACCTTCCAGCAGCGGGCGCGTCAGTTCCTGGAAAACAAATCCGCCCTTGATCAGATAGTTCGGCGCTTTGTCGAATTGATAGCCCGGCACCAGCCGCTCGCTTTCCTCTTCCCGGGTGAGCGTGGCCTCGATTTCAAGGGGTTGCCCGTCGCGCAGCAGCGAGAGCTTGATGGTGTCTCCGGTGGATTTTTCACCGCGGATCAGGTGGCCCCAGAAAAGGCTGCCGTAGTTCGGGTGCTGATAGTAGCCGCGGCGGTCGATCGCTTGGCCGTCGAGTGCGAGCAGGGCGTCTCCGGTTTTCACGCCGGCGAGGTCTGCCGCTCCGCCTTTGCGGACTTTGCCGATGTAGAGGCCGCCCTGGTCGTCGGTGAGTTTCAGCCATTGGCGGAACGAGGCGTCCTCGGTGCGGGCGATCGAAATGCCGAGGCTCGGGAAGCCCTTGTAATCCCCGTCGGACGCTTCTTTGAGAAAGCGGGTGATGATGTCGGTGGAGGCGACATCACAGATCTGGTCTTTCGAATTGTAGCTGGTAAGCAGGCCCGCAAGCTTGCCATCGCGCAGGACCGGCAGCGAGTAACTGCTGGCGGCGCTCTGCATCGAGGCCTTGACCAGATAGGTCAGGAAACTGTGGCCGGGCAGGAAATTGGGGGCGACATCGATGCTTTGCAGCGTGCCGGGTGTCAGCAGGGCCTGGCCGTTGTCCTCCACCTGCAGGATTTCCAGGACGTTGCCGATCTTCGGCGGTGTGATCATTTCCAGCGGCGTGGTGTTCGCAAACAACGCCTTGCCTTCCTCTTCGGAAAGCGCCCCTAACAGTGCGAGGTTCGCCTCGTAGTCCACCGCGATCACCTTGGCCTGCGCGAAGCGGGTGCCGTCGGTGGATTCGAACTCGAGAAACGTCGCATCGGCGACCAGTTCGGCCGTGGTGAGGACCTGCCCCGCGCCGACGATGGGCGCGAGCGCGCGGCGCTGGTTCGGGGGATTTTTTTCCCACGGCTGGCCGATGTTCCAGGATTGCTGGGTCGAGTTGATGCGCACCACCGAGCTCTTCACATCGGCCGCGGGCCGGGGTGTTGCTTCGGCCACCACCGCTGCCGCGGGCGCGGCCGGGGATGCAGACGATTGCTTCGGTTTGGGGGGCTGGCAGGCGCTGGCGGCTAACAGCAGAGGAAAGATGAAGAGAGGGCGCACCGGGGAAGGGAGATTGGAGATTGGGTAAATCAGGGAGCGATCGAGAGATGCTTATTTGAGGCCGAGCACGTCTTGCATGTCGTAGAGACCGATCGGTTGGTTTCTCAGCCAGAGGGCGGCGCGGACGGCGCCGGAGGCGAAGGTCATGCGGGAGGAGGCCTTGTGGGTGAGTTCGAAACGTTCGCCATCCGCCGCGAAGAGCACGGTGTGATCGCCGACGACGTCACCGCCGCGCAGTGTGTGCATCCCGATTTCCCGGGGCTTGCGCGGGCCGATGTTGCCGAAGCGGCCGTGGGCGATGTCGTGTTCGTAGGAGGTGCCGGTTTCCTCGTTGAGGATTTCAAGAATGCGGCGGGCGGTGCCGGACGGGGAGTCGATCTTGTGGCGGTGGTGCATTTCGGTGACTTCGATATCGAAGCGGTCCTGAGTCAGCACCCGCGCGGCCTGGCGGGTGAGCCAGAAGAGCGTGTTGACGCCGACGGAGTAGTTCGATGCATAGACGATCGGGATGGTTTTGGCCGCTTCATAAATCACGGCGCGCTCCTCGTCACTGTGGCCGGTGGTGCCGATGACCAGGCTGGTGCCGTGTTTCAACGCCGCTTCGACCAGCGGCGTGGTGAACGAATGAATCGTGAAATCGATCACGCAGGATGCCTTGGCGATCGCCAGATCGAGGTCCTCGCCGGCGTCGTGGGTGGCGGTGACTTCGACGGCGGATTGCGCGGCGGCGGCTTCGATGACGGCTTGGCCCATGCGGCCGGATTTTCCAGTGACGAGTAGATTCAACATGTCCAGTTTCGGTGTTTCAGATTTTCAGGGAGGGGTTCTACCAGATCATGTGCTTGAGCTGGAGTTGGTCGGCCCGGTTGGCGGCTTCTTCCGCGCGGGGGCCTTTGAAGGAGGCGATTTTTTCAGCCACGGCGATCGCGGCGGGCCAGCGTTCGGCTTTTTCGAGAAGGCTGAGGGCTTTGAAACCACAGAGCTCGAAGTATTCCCACTCGGTCGGCGGGGTGGGGGTTTCGAGCACGGAATAGTAGGCATTCAGCGCCTGGCCTTCGCGCTTTTTGGTCGGGTCCTTTTCGTGAGGCAATTGTTCGAGGGCGAGGCCCCGGAGATATTGCAGCCGATGGACGAGCGCCGGGTGTTTCTCCGCGTGGGGTAACAACTGGTCGTAAATTTCGAGCGCCTTCATCAACGAACCGGGGCTGGTGGCGCCCTGCGCATACAAGGCCTGCCCTAACAAAAGTCCGGCGGGCAGCCGCAGCGGGTCGGGCTTGGGAAGGGTGTCGAACCACTGGCGCAGAAACTCCGCGGCCTCGGCGAAGCGATACATGTTTTTGATCAAATGATCGGCTTTTTCCAATCGGGCAATCGATCCGAGTGGGCCATCCGCCGCAATCGCCTTGTCAAAAAGCACCAGCGCTTCCTCCTTGGACGACAGCGTGCCGACCAGCGCCGCCGAGCGGGCGGCCAGCAACCAGGCGGCCTGCGCGCGGCCGGGATCCGTGTCCGACGCAGCGAGTTTTTCAAGGACCAGCCGCGCGGGATTGTAATCCTTGGTTTCAAACAAATTCCGGCCAAGCGTGAGGGCTGCCTCGGAGGCTGCGGGGTCCGCCGGGTGGGCTTCGATGATCGTTCGGGCGAGGCGGATGGCCTCCACCGAATCCTTGGCCAAATCCGCGATCCGCAGACGTGCCAGCGCGATCCTTGCCGCCGGCAGCGGGGTGATCGGGTCCTTTTCCGCTTCCAGGATATCAAGTTGGCTGCGGGCGAATGCGAGATCCGGAGGCGGGCTGGCCAACGCGGCTTCCGCGGCGGCGAGACGCGCTTCCGCAGCCCGGGCATGAGCGGGGTGGGTTGTTAGGAAATCCTCGATCGCGATCCGCGCATCGGCCGGGGGAGTGGTGGCGAGCGCGCGCTCGAGCAGAAGATCGGCCTCGATCGCCGTGTCAGCCGGACGGCCTTCCTGTTGGATGAGAGTCACCCCTTTGAGGTCGCCGCCGCGCAGACGGGCGATGCCGGCATTCAGGCGGGCGGTGCCGGCCGATGAATCCGGCAACGTGAGAGCGGCCTCGTCGAAGAGTTGGATCGCAAGCGCGGGATCCCCTTGCAGGTAGGCGGTGCGGGCTTCGAGGAACGCGGCTTCCCCTTTCAAAACCGGCGATTTCGCCGTATCCCTGAGAATCTCAAGGATGGCGATGGCCCGTTCGATCTTGCCCTCTTCCAGCAACCAGCGGGATGTCTGATAGAGCGTGCGGGGTGCCAGGAAATGATCGGGATTTTCCAGCCGCAACCGTGCCATCAACCGGAACGCCTCGGCCCGCGATTCCGGTGTGGGGATCCGATGAAGCCCGATGGCGCGGGTGAACATCGAAAACGCCAGCAGGTCGTTGGGCTTGTGGATCGTCGGCCAGGCGGAGGTGGCTGCGGACTCGGCATCCGGCGGGCTGCTGGCGATCGCGCCCAGGGCGGGGGATTCGGGCGGGGTGATCCACTGCGCGAGTTGCTCGAGAATCGGATCGATGGCGGCAGGCACTTCGGGCAGCCATTCCTGCAGGCGCTTGAACATCGCTTCGAGCAGCGGGGAATCCGGATGTTCCTGGATGAAAACCAGCAGCGATTTGGAGGCGGCCTCCTGATCACCGATGGCCAGCAGCGCATCCGCCAGTCCGATCACCGTCGCATGATGGCGGCCGAGGGACTGGCCTTGGGGTTGGCCGAGCAACGCTTGAAAAGCCAGGACCGACTCGGAAAAGCGTCGTTCCGCCAGCAGCAGATGCGCTTCCAAAAATGCCGCCAACGGCCGATCCACAGGAGTCAGCGCCTCGGCGGCAGGCATCGCCTCGCGGGCCTCCGCGGTCCGGCGGAGATCGAGCAGGATTTCCACCATCAGCAGCTTGGCTTTGGTGGAAGTTTCCGGAGCGGTTTCTTTGGCAAGCGCCGCCAGGGTCTCGAGCGCCTCCTCCGGTTTGGCCAGCGACAGCAGCAGGCTGGCCTGCGAAAAACCCGCTTCCGCGCGGTGGCGGGCTTCGGGATTTGCCACGATTTCGGAGAACAATTCCGCAGCTTCGCCGAAACGCCCCAGCCCGGCGAGTGCATGGCCTGTCCAAAATGGAAGCTCCGGAGACTTCGCTAAAAACGACTGTCCGAGCAGCGTCAACGCTTCCGCCGCTTTGCCTCCCCGGATCAAGGATTCGGCGAGGTGGATCGCCACTTGCGGCTTGTCATCGGCCGTCAGCCCGGGGTTGGCCAGGCATTCCAAAAACCGCAATTCCGCCACTTCCCACAAACCACCGGCGAGCGCATCTTCGCCCCGCTCCCGCAGCGTGGCCCCGCTCTCACCCGGCAGGGCGGTCTGCGAGGCGATCAGTAAAAAGGAAAGGAGCGGCCACAACTTCATGGGTCGCGGGAATCTAGGAGGATGTCACCGGCAATGCCAGAAAAACCACGGCATCAGCCGCAGGTGCCGAACAGCCGGTCGCCCGCATCGCCGAGGCCCGGCAGAATGTAGCCGCAATCGTTGAGACAGCGATCCAGCGCCGCGGTGTAAATCCCCACTTCCGGATAGGTCGTTTCCAGCGCCATCACCCCTTCGGGTGCGGCGACGAGGCAGGCGAACCGGATCGAATGCGCTCCCACCTCGCGCAAGCTGCGGACGGCTTCGATCGCCGAACCGCCGGTGGCCAGCATCGGGTCGAGAATGATGATATCGTGGTCGCCGAGCGACGGCGGGTGCTTGAGGTAGTAAGGCTCCGGCACCAAGGTCCGCTCGTTGCGCGCCAAGCCGATGTGCGCCACCGAGGCTTGGGGAATGAGGTCGAGAAATCCATCGAGAAAGCCCAATCCCGCGCGCAACACCGGCACCAGGATGATGCCTTTGGACAATTTCACCCCGGCGGTAATCTCCAGCGGGGTGGTGCAGGAGACCACGGTGGTGCCCAAGTTCGCCGTGACCGCCGGCACCATCAACGAGGCGATCCGGCGCACCCGCTGGCGGAATTCCGGCGACGGGCATTTCGGATCACGCAGCCGCGTCAATTCCTCGGCGATGAGTGGATGTTCGACGGTGTGGAGCATGTTATTCTTTGGCGGCAAGGAGCTTGCGAAGATCCGAAATGGGCAGGCGCAGGGTGTTGGCGGCTTCCTTGAGATCGCCGTCCGCGCGCTCGAGGATGCGTTTTGAAATTTCCCGGCTGATCCAATCCAACAGGTCGGTGTCGGTGGGGGCGGCGTTGATCAATTGATCGAGCGCGGCCATGAAACCCGCGGGCGACTTGCGCGGCGAGGAGGCCAACGGGATATCCGCCGGCAAAAGGATGCTCGAGGACGCGAGCGCGCAGGCGCGGGCGATGGTGTTTTCCAACTCGCGGACATTTCCCGGCCAATGGTGCGCCTGCAAGGTGGCGATGGCCTCGGCCGAAATCCGGATGCGGGCCATCCCGTTCTTGCGGGTGATGCGCTGGAGGAAATACTCGGCCAGCAGCGGGATATCCTCCAACCGCTCGCGCAGCGCCGGAATCTTGATTTCCACCACGTTGAGGCGGTAATAATGTATTAGCGGAAGCGCCC
>JBIPMR010000641.1:0-3253 GCA_044369025.1 Luteolibacter sp. | reverse complement strand
TGAGATCGCCGAAGCCGAGGGCACTGGTGCCGCTGTCCGCGAGGGAGTTGGCGGTCACCGTAAGGCTATGGATATCGGTCCTGCCGGTGTAGGTGTTGGCCCCGGATAGAGCCAGCGTGCCGTTTCCGCTCTTGGTCAGGCCGTCGGTGGTGGCACCGCTGAAATGGAGCAGCGCTTGGGCGATGGTGATGTCAAAGCCGTTGGTGTCGATGGTCACGCCGCCGTCTTTCACGTTTGCGGTGGTCAGCCCCTGCATGAAGGTGGCGGTGCTCGCGGTGGCCTTGAGCGTGCCGCCAGCCAAATTCAGCGTGCTGTTATTGGCACCACCAGCGAGTGTGCCGATGTTGCTGGAGCCAATGCTGCCGGTTGCCAGCGTGCCGCCGTTCAGGTTGTAAGTGGCGCTATTGTTGTAGCTTTGGTCGGTATTGTTGGTGTTCGTCAGCAACAGCGAACCCACTGTGGCGGTCGAGGTGCCGCTTTGGGTGAAAGTTCCCGTCGTGGTGTTGCCGGTGCCGTTCAAGGTGGTATTCGATACGACACCGAGCGTGCCCGTGACCTCTAAAGCGGCACTCTCGCTGAGATTGAAGACGCTGGTTGCACCGCGCTGGCCCACATTGACGTTGCCGGCCACGGCCAGGGTGCCGCCGCTGAGATTGTAGGATCCGGCTTTGCCGAGGCCCGTGTTCATCAGGATATTCGTAGCGACGTTGATTTGACCCGCTGTTTGGTAAACCGTGCCATTGGCGGCATTTCCAAGAGCAATTCCACTGAAACTGCTGGTGGCGTCACTGTCATAATTGACAATACTGGCGGTGGAACCCGTGCCGGAGCCCGCGCTCAAGAACCCGGAAGCACTCGTGATGCTGCCCCCTGAGTTGATGGTCAGCGCTCCCCCGCCGATCGAGGTGCCAGCGCTATAGGTGTTAGTCCCGGTGAGCGTGAGCGTGCCCGCGCCGGTCTTGGTGAGTGAATTGCTCGTAGCACCGGCAAAATGAAGCAGGGACTGACCGATGGTGATGTCGAAACCATTGGTATCGACCTTGGCGCCACCGTTTCTCACGTTGGCGATGGTCAGGCCCTCCATGAAGGTGGTCGTGCCCGCGGTGGGGATGAGCGTGCCGCCGGCGAAGTTGAAGGTGCTGGTATGAGTGCTGGTACCGGAGGGGGAGCCGCCCGTGATACTACCGGTGGTCAGCGTGCCGCCGTTGAGGTTGTAGGTGCCTTGGTGCACATTGGGGGTATTATCCGAGGACGATTGGGCGAGAGTGAGCATACCTGCCGTGGCCGTGCCACCGCTCTGGGTGAATGTCCCGTAGGTGGAAGCGTTATTGTTTCCGATCCCGCCCACGATGAGACTCGATGCCGTCAGAATCCCTGAACCACTCAGGTTGAATGCCGTCCCGGTGTCATTGCGCTGCCCAACGACCGCTGTGCCGCTCACCGCAAGCGTGCCGCCGCTGAGGTTGTAGATGCCGCGTTTACCGAGAGCATTGTTCATGGTGAGGCTCGTGGCATTGATGGTGCCAGCGCTCTGGTTCAAGGTGCCGTTGCTGCTCCCGGTTCCGAGAACAATCGAGCCGAGAGTGCTCGTGCCACTGGTGCTATACCCGAGAACACCTGTGCCAGCTGAGCCCGCACTCAAACTGCTACCGCTGTTGATATAGCCCGTGCCAGTGATGTTCACTGCCGAGTTCACCTGCGTCGCGCCAGTGTAGGTGTTCGCGCCGGTGAGATTGAGCGTGCCGGTGCCTGCGGCGATGAGGCCGCCGCCGGTGCCGCTGATGTTACCGCCGAGCACCAGCGTGCTGCCGGTGGCGGTGGTCACGGTGCGCACGGCGGTGGTGGCGATGTTGAAGTTGAGGGTCTCGGTGCCGACGAAGTTGTCCGTGATGTTGCCGGTGAGCGTGATGGCATTGCCACCGAGGCGCAAATGACGATGCCGAAGATGGCGAGACCGGCACCGTTGGCGGGGGTGAATGGATTGCGAGCGGGTTTCATGGATTTGATGGGTTTCGGGTGATGGATTGTTGGGAAAACCGGTGGCAGCGCCGCGAAATTTCACGACTTGCTGCACGGCATAAGCGTGAAAATCCGGATTTCGCATTTTTTGCGAATTTTTTTCCGTCGGCCGGATTTCATGGGGCGCAGCCGCGGATGGCGGCTGGCAGGAACTACCCGGAAATCCGGTTCTACCAAGCTCCCACGGGCGGACCGCGGCTACTTCTTCAGGGCGACGTAGTGGCTGCGGATCTCCTCTGGAGACAAGGCCCGCCGGTAGAGCGCCAGCTCGTCGATGGCACCGATCCACTGCCGTTGCTCGCCCGTTGGACTGGATTGAAGGCGGCCGACCCCGGGGCGCAGCCGCGAGGCGTCGAAGACCAGCGCCACTTTTTTCCCCTGACAGTTCGCCGTTGATGTAGATCCGGATCGCGGTGTCATCATAGGTGACGGCGACATGGACCCATTGATAGAGCAGATGGGATTCCCGGGAATAGGTGTTGGTGCCATCCACGAAGCCGGCTGGCGAACGAAACATGGCCCGCACGGAGTAATCGGGGTGGATGAGGCCCATGAATTCGCCCTTGAGCCGGGTGCGTTCGAGGAGAAACGACTGTGGCGCATGTTTGGTCATATACGGGATTCTGATGCCCGGAGCCGTGGGGCCGTCCAACTCAAGCGCCATGATGGTGCAGTATCTCTCACGCGACGAATAGAACATACATTCGATGGTCCGCCCGCCCGCCGCATTCAAGCCGGGAATCCCGGCGCGGGTGGAGGCGAAACCTTTGGCATCATGGTCGTTGACCGCGAGGTAGCTTTGATTGTCGCTGCCATCGAGCCTCGCGTTTTCATATAACTGAAGTCCCTGCCCGCCGGTCTCGTCCGGCACCTGGCGTTCGGAATTCAAGCGCTCGAAGCGCCAATAGGCCGCCGGGCTGGCGCTCATCACCGCCTTGGCATAGGCGGCGTTTCCGGTGGAGTTCTTCCGCGGAACGGTTTGGATAACACGCAGGAATCCGTCCACCGTCACTGGCGACTCGTCAAGCTTCGTCGTGATGCGGATCGATTCGTCACTCCCCAAGCGGATGTCCTCGGACGAGCCGCCGGTTATCCCGAGTGTGGAAACGATGGCCTGGCCCTCGAAGACATGCACATCCGTGGCGAGACCATCGGCGGCGACGTTGACTGAAAACTCCGTTCCCTGATCCACCACGGCGCCATTGGGCACATACACGATGTAGGGCCGTCGTTG
>JBIPMR010000640.1:0-3254 GCA_044369025.1 Luteolibacter sp. | reverse complement strand
TCGAGCAGCTCGGCGCTCATTTCGTCGGCGCGGGCCATTTCCTCCTGGGTGCGGCCTTGCTGGATTTCCTTGAGTCCCTGCTCGACGAATTTTTTCCGTTGTTCGGGTTTCATGGCGTCGAGGGTTTCCATGAAGCGGCCCATCGATTCGACGATGGTGAGGTCGATGAAGAGGCTTTTTTCGGCCGGGCTGAGGGCGCGGAAGAAATTTTCGCCGACGCGGTTGTCGCGGTTTTTTTCGCGTTCCTGGAAGTCGAGGCGGTTGACGAGGGTGGCGATGTTGCGGAGTTCCTTTCCGCGGCGTTTGGCTTCGGCGGAATCGGGTGGGGCGGTGGTTTGGGACCAATCGGCGAAGTTGGCTTCGGCGACTTCGCGGTTGACGCGCTCGGCGGTGATTTTTTTCGAGCCCGCGTAGGCGCGGATTCCCCAGACGCCGCACCAGACGATGGCGAGGACCACAACTGCTTTTATCACCACTTCCCGCTGCCTCATTGCAGGTCGAGTTTAACCGGGGGCACCTCGCACGCAAGGGTGCAATATCCGGGCGGGCTTGGCCGGAGCCGGGAAATCGGGCCTGGCGATTTTGAGGGAGGATGCATGAGTCCCGGGATGAAAATGATCCGGTGTTTTTGGCTGATGGCGATGATTTCGGGGGTGGCGCATGGCGATCCGGTGGGCGAACTCATCGTGAAGGCGGAGGCGGGCGAGCTCGCGGCGCAGGTGGCGCTGGGGGAGATTCATGCGCTGGGCCAGGGGACGCCGCCAAGTGATATTTGACGGCGGCGGATCGGGGCAGTGCGGCGGCGCAGTGCCAAATCGCGCGGATGCATCTGAGCGGCAGGGAGAAGACAGGATTCGATCAGAATCAGTCTCCACAGTCGGATCCCCAGCGCTCCGGTGAGGAAGCTGGAGCTGGATCCAAGTGCTTTGATGCATGCGGAACTCCTTGCTGGCAAGGCTCCTCCCGGATTGGCCCGTGGGGCCAAGTGGCTTTTGTGCATGGCTGGTTGTAAGGGTGCGACTTCGATGCAAGCTCACGCGTTGGCCTCCGGAGTGGAACTCTCTGGAGAGGCGGACAACCCGATTTCGAAACTTGGCGTGGCTACCGGGGGAGGTTCTCCAAGCAGACCCTGCCGTGTGGACAGATCCAGATCCGGGCCGCCTGAGTTGCACAAGGGACTCGCTTCTCAGGTTGGTTTCATGGTTGGATTCAAGTTGACCGTTGAGTCGCTTGAATCGCGGGTTGTGTTCAGTAGCAGTTGCATCAGGTGGAACGCTGACTGTTTGTGTCTCTGAACGGTCGTTTGATATAAAATTAAGGAAGTCCTAACGGGGATAATCTCTGACTTTTTGAACATCCGCTGATGCGGGGTGTCGTTCAAGCGGAATTCCATCGCACGCTGGCCGGATTCTTTGGTTTCCCAAGGCCTGTCCGGCTTAAATTGAATTGACAGGAAAGATTCGTTTCTTCAAAAATTCGCGCGCTGTTTGCCTTTGTTCTTATGTTAGCGCGCCCCCGACACCTCAGAAGAAAAGCTGCGACTCATGCGGCGTTGGTCTTGATCCAGGCATGCGGCGGGCTGAGCGCTCAAAATTTCACGGCCCGCTCCGCAGGCCTCAACCCATTCGGAGTCAATGGTCCCTTGCCCTTCGGCCGGGCATTGGAATCCGCGGCCGGGCTCAAGGGCGGCTTCAGTTTCGGAGTGGGCTTGGACTCGATCTACGATTCCAATTTGTTCCTGACCGCGGAAGACGAGGAAAGCGAAGTCACGCTGAGCCTCTCGCCCTCGATCGGCTACACCTCGGATCCGGAAGGCGGCGCTCCGACGGTCATTACCGCAGGCTACTCGCCTTCCGCCAATGCGTATTTGAACAACTCCGACCTCAACTCGGTGGATCAATCGGGGAGTGTTTCCATGGTCGTCACCGGCTCGCGGACCACGATCAGCGCCTACGCCGGTTACAGTCAGGATTCGGGGACCGATCGCCTCGCCGGCGGGTTTTTCACCGGAACCTCGCTGAGCCTCGGGGCCCAGGCGAACTATCAACTGGCTCCCCGGACCTCGGTTTTCGCCGGCTGGTCATCGAGCATTGCCGATTACGGCAACGGTCAAGAGGTGACTCCCGGAGGCGGCGGCGGTGCGGCCGATTCGGCCGATTCGGCCGTCGGTTTCGATGATCACTCGTTCAGTGCGGGCGGCTTCTGGGCCGCCACCGAGCGTTTCAGCATCGGTCCGGCTTTCAACTACTCCCTGACCAGCTCCGACAACACCGGGAACCGCGATTCGTGGGGCGCCTCGGTGCAGGCCAGCTACAAGGCGGCCGAGAAAATCAACCTCGGGGCATCGGCCGGAGTCCAGACTTCGGACAACTCGCGCGAAGAGGACGACAGCGGCAATTACAATTTCACCGGAAGTCTCAATGCCTCCTATCAGATCAACGCGCTCTGGTCATGGAGCGGTTCCATCCAGTCGGGAGTCGTGCCGTCGCCCATTCAGACCAATTACGTCATCAACAGCTGGTCGGTGAGCTCCTCGTTGAACCGCGCCTTGTTGGTCGGTTCCGCCGGGATCGGTGTCGATATGCAGTTTGCGGGCTATGACGCGGTCGGTCCGACCGGGATCTCGCAGGTCGATGAAAACACCTACGGGGTAACCCTCTTCTACAGCCGGCCGCTGTTCAACGATCGGGTTGATTTCGGCACCTCGCTGCGTTACTCGTTCAACGAGGGGGATATTGAATATACCCAGATCCAGTTGAATGCCGGGCTGAGCATGCAATTCTGAGATGGGTTAGGGTTGCTCCCCGGGAGCCCCGCTGTCACGCTCGGCTGCGTTGGAACCGATCTGGAAAAACGATTTGCCCGAGGGCTTTGATCCGATGACGGCCAAAGAGCTGCGGCAAAGCCTGCGGCGCGGCAGCTTCGTCTATCCGTTTTTGGGGATCCAGTTTCTTGCCGTGTGCGCGATGGCGGCGGAGTTTCAGATGGGCCATGCGGCGGAAAGTTCGGAATACGAGGGAATGCTCAACCTGTGGTTGCTGTGGAATTCGGGTCCGTTCTGGATGGTGGTTGCGGCGATCTGCCTGTTCCTGATGCCGCTGAGCGGGGTGATCCTGATGGCGCAGGAGCTGGAGGAGGGAAATCACGAACTGCTGCTCCTCACCAAGCTGGACCGGTGGAAAATCGTTTTCGGGAAATTCATCACGCTGTGGGGACTGTGCGCCCTCACATTCATCTCGCTGCTGCCCTACGTG
>JBIPMR010000639.1:0-3260 GCA_044369025.1 Luteolibacter sp. | reverse complement strand
GATGAGGGTGCCGTCTGCCTTCAACGCGACGACATGGGTGCTGCCGGCGGTAATGGCGACGATGCCGGTGGCGGTGGCGGGAACTTCGGTTTGGCCGGAGGAATTGTCACCCCAGGCGACGACGTTGCCATCGGATTTCAGGGCGACGGAGAAATTTCCGCCCGCCGCGATGGCGACGACTCCACCGAGGTTTTCCGGGACGCGGATTTGGCCAAGCGAATCGGACCCCCAGGCCGTGACGGTGCCCATGCGGGTCAAGGCCAGGCTGTGAAATCCACCGGCGGCGATGGCGGCGAGGTTGGAAAGCCCGCTGGCTCCGGAGCACTGGCTTTCATCGTTCCGGCCCCAGGTGGCGACGCTTCCGTCGGCTTGCAGCGCGAGGCTGTGATAACCACCGGCGGCGATCGCGATGGCAGGGAAAATGCCGGTCGGCGGGCTGGCTTGGCCGGCTTCATTCGCGCCCCACCCGCTCACGCGGCCATCGGCGCGGAGGGCGAGGCTGTGGTTCTGACCGGCGGCGATGGCGACCGCGTCATCCAGCCCAACGGGCGGCGTGACCTGACCGCTGGAATTTTCTCCAAAGCCGCTCACGATCTGCGATCCGGCTTGGAAATCCCAGCGCGTCACGCTGCCGGCGCTGGTGATGCTGCCTTGAGGGGTGGTCACCACAACGATCCCGGACGGGACTCCGGCGGGCATCACCACGGCGAGCCGGCCGTCGGCAAGAACCTCAAAAACGGCAGCAACCCCGCCGACGGTGACGGAGGTGGTTTGGAAAAGGTAAGCGCCGGAAACCAGGATTTTCCCGCCGGTCGGAATTTGATCGGGCGACACCGACGCGACCACCGGCGGCAGCGGCGGGGAAATGGTGATGGCCAGGCTGCTCGCGGTGGTGCCGCCCTGATTGGTCGCGGAAACCGAAACGGTGGTCAGACCGGCGGTGGTCGGGATGCCGGAAATCTGGCCGGTGGCCGGGTTGAGCACGAGTCCGGCAGGCAGCGGGGCGGCGGTGAAACCGGTGGGATTGTAGGTTGCCTTGAGCGTGAAACTGAAATTCTGGCCGATCATGCCGGAGCTGCTCGCGGCGCTGGTGAATGTCGGAGCTGCTTTGATCACGAGCAGATCGGTTGCGCTTTCCGCCGTGCCGCCGGGGCCGCTGAGAATGACGCGGGCGGTCACGGCGTTGGTCGGCACGGTCACGGTCATGCGGGTCGCGGATTGCACCACGAAACTGGCGTCGATTACGCCGATTCTCACCGAAGTCACCTCGTAGAAATTTTTCCCGCTGACCGAAAATCCGTTGCCGATCGCGACGCTTTCCGACGGGATGCCGGTGATCACGGGAAGTGGCGCGGCCAGCAATTTGAACATCGCCAGCGTGGTGGTTTCGCCAAACGCATTGCGCAAGATGACCGGCCCGCTCATCGCGCCCACGGGGATTTCCAACTCCATGCGGGTTTGGGAAATCGGGAAAACCGTGGCCGCGACGCCACCGCTGAATTCGGCGCCCGTGAGATTTCCCAGGTTCGAGCCGAAGACCATCAGCTTGTCGCCCACCGCGCCGCTGCCCGGGCTGAGGCTGGCGACGGCGGGCCGGGTTTTTCCCGCATCGCCGGCGAGCCGGGCGAGATAGCGCGGCGGTTGGCCGCCGATGTTCTGGAACGCGCCGCCGATGATTAGATTTCCGCCGTCTCCCGGAAGCAGGGCGTAGATGGTTGAGGCCGGGCCGGCCGTCGTGTTGAAATTCGTTTCCAGGCCGCCGTCGGCGTGGAGCCGCGCGGCGTAATTGCGGGAGCTTCCGTTGATCGCGGTGAACGCCCCGCCGATGGCGATTCTTCCGTCGGCGGTGATTTCGGTGGAGTGCACCGTGGAAGCCACCGCCGGATTGAAGGATTCGTCGAGCGCGCCATGGCTTCGGAGGCGTGCGAGATTTTTGAAGGTGCTTTTGCCGTTGATGGAAAAGAAGCTGCCGCCAATGACGATGCCGCCGTCTTCCTGCAGCGCGAGCGCCTCGACCGTGCTGGAAACGCCGCTGCCGGGGACTTGGAACGTGGGATCGAGGCCACCGGTAGCGGTCAGCCGGGTGATGTATTTTGCGGCGAGTTCGTTGTAGGTGCTGAAGCTGCCGCCGATCAGGATTTTTCCGTCGGGCTGGATCCGGACCGCCTTCACGGTGCTGTTAAAACCTGTTCCGACGTCCAACGACCAATCCAGCGAGCCGTCGGGATGGAGTCGGGCGAGACGCCGCGTGAAACTGCCACCGATCAGGATTTTCCCGTCGGCCTGCAGCGCGATGGCATAGACGTAGTTGTTGGCGATGGCGGAGGCGTTGAATGAAGCGTCCAGCCCGCCGTCCGGATGAAGGCGGGCGATGCCGGTCTGCCCCGCGATGCTGGAGCCTCCGACGAGGATTTTCCCGTCCGGTTGGACCGCGATGGCGCGGGGATACGTGCTCGATGCGGGCGGGGAAAACGTGGTGTCCACGCTGCCATCCAGGTTCAGGCGGGCGATCGAGGGTTTGTTCAGGCCGTTGACCGAGGCAAAATCGCCCGCGAGCAGGACGCGGCCCGCGGCGTCCCTGGCGAGCGCGTAAACCGTGGAACTCGGACCCGATCCGACGTCGAATGCCGGATCGAGCGTGCCGGGAATCACCGGCAACGCCGCGAAAGGCACGCCGCCGGCGGCATTTCCGTTAGCGCCGATCAAGAGGGGGAACCCTGACAGCGCCGCTTGCGGGACGGTGACGCTGATCTCGGTGTCGGTGATCCGGGTGAACCAGGCTGGCACGTTTCCGGCGAATTCGAGGGAGGTGAGTTGGGAGAAATTGGAGCCCAGCATCCGGATCACCGCGCCCGCTTCCGCCGCCCGCGGCTGGATACTGCCGATCGCCGCCCGCATGGCCGGGGCGGGCGCGAGCAGCTTCGCGTAGTTTTTTGAAGCGGCTCCCGCCACCGTGGTGAAGCTTCCGCCGAGCAGGATTTTTCCGCCGCTGAGTCGTTTGATGGCGCGGACCGAGCCCGAGGCGCCGGCGGTCGAATCGAAGGTGGCGTCCGGTTTTCCATCGGCATGCAGCACGGCGATCCGCTGCGGGAGAGCCGCATCGATCGAAGTGAAATCGCCGCCGATGAGGATCCGTCCATCAGCCAGGGGGACGAGCGCATGGACGGTGGAGCTGATGTTCGGGAGGAAATACGGGTCCGTCGCGCCATCCTCCGTCAGCCGGGCGAGATACTTGCGGGACGCGCCGTTGAAGCTGGTAA
>JBIPMR010000638.1:0-3264 GCA_044369025.1 Luteolibacter sp. | reverse complement strand
CCGGCGCGGTGCACGGAGGCCTCCAGCAAGGTCCGGACACTGGTGGAGTAGCTGCCGCTGGAGATGGCGGTGGCGAAGAGTTCGAGTTCGTCATCGGTGCAACTGGTGAGGAATCCGAGGGTGCCGATGTTGATGCCGGCGACGGGTTTTTGAAAATCGCCGAGGCGGGAGAGGGCGTTGAGCATGGTGCCATCGCCGCCCAGCACGGCGGCGAGATCGACATGTTCGGCAAAGCACGAGGCGTGGATGCCGCCGGTTTCGCCGGCGTGGGCGGCGGTTTCCGCTTCCAGTACGACGCCACAGCCGTGGGCCTGGAGGGCGGCACGGAGGGCGTGGAGGGTGGGAAGCGAGCCAGGCTTGTGGGGGTTTACGAGGATTCCGACGTTCACGATGCCCCAGCTAACGACTCATTTGGCCGTCTGGCAAGCCGCAGAACGGATCCCGGCCGGACCGGATGAGTTCAGGCGACGGCGGAACTCGGCAGGTTGATCAAGCGTTTCACGGTGGGGATGAGCTGTTCGAGTTCGTCGACGACGATGAATTCGCCGTCGTAGCACCAGGTGCCGAGCAGTTCGATGAGCGGCGTCCAGAATGGCAGGCCGTTGGCATCGACGCGGTTGAAGATGACGACGGGTTTGCCGACCATCGACGCATGGCCTTGGTGTTTGAAAATCATCAGGGCGAGCATTTCCTGGACGGTTCCGGAGCCGCCGGGGAAGATCACGAAGGCATCCGAGTGTTGGATCATGACTTCCATGCGGGTGTAGATGTCGGGTCGCAGCCAGAAGCTGGACATGCCGTCGGGCAGGCCTTCGAGCTCGATGATGTGCGGCACGTTGGAGCCGGCGGTCCAGCCACCGGCATCGACCGAGCCACGCACGACTTCGCCCATGATGCCGGAACTGCCGGCGCCGGAGACGCAGCCGAGGTTGTTTTCGGCGAGCAGTTTTCCGAGTTCGTAGCCATCGCTGAGGTAGGCGGGATCTTCGATGGAGGCGGAGCAGAAAACGCAGACACTGCCTTCGTGATCGGCGGGCAGCGGCGTTTCAAAAGACTCGACCGGGCTGGCACCGATTTTCTCGCGGCCGACGCTGGGGATGCCGGCGCGGCGGGCGGTTTCCAGCAGCTCGATCACTTCTTCGGGCGATTCGGCGAGAAGCAGGTATTCACGGTGGTTTTGTTTGACGGTGCCGAGCGTGTTGAGGTGGGCGAGCAGCGAGAAGAGCTTGTCCCAGGACTTGTCGGAATTGTGGAGCACGGTGGGCTTGCCGGAGAGATGGACGTCGAGCGTTTGGTAACCGACGAAGATGGAAACCGCCTTGAACATGTCCTCGAGGGTGGCTCCGGGGGTGAAGACGAAGGCGTCGGATTCGATGATCTTGCGCTCGATGTTGGAGAGCGAGATCCGTTGGTCGCCATTCGAGTTGTAGATGTCCCAGCCCTTGCTGAAGAGGCTGTATAAAAGGCGGGCACGGGCTTCCCGGTTGGGGTCTTTTTCTCCGCGAACGGTTCCTGCAAGGCGAACTTTGGGCATATTTTTAAAAGAGTGAGGACTGGCGATAGGCATTTTTCGTACCGATTGATAGTTTTTATCACCCATCGGGCGCACTTTCTGCATATTCAAGCGCATGGATTTTTACATGCAAGCGGCAGTTGACGAGGCGAAAAAAGGGTTGGCGGAGGGTGGCATCCCGATCGGCAGCGTGTTGGTGTACGACGGGAAAATCATCGGCCGCGGCCACAATCAGCGGGTGCAAAAAGGCAGCACGACGCTCCATGGCGAGATGGACGCGCTGGAAAACGCCGGTCGCCAAAGCGCACAGGTTTACCAAAACAGCGTGATTTACACGACCTTGTCGCCCTGCCCGATGTGCAGCGGCGCGATTTTGCTCTACGGGATTCCCAAGGTGGTGATCGGGGAAAACCAGACTTTCCTGGGGGCGGAGGAACACTTGAAAAACTGCGGCGTGACTCTGGAAGTGCTGAACGACCCCGAATGCATCCGGATGATGACGGATTTCATCGCTGCCAAGCCGGAGCTGTGGAATGAGGATATTGGGGAGCCTTGATGGTGGGGAGACGGCGGGTTTTGGAACTCGCCCCTGGGAGCGCGAGTCTGTGACTCGCATGAGCATGGGGAGAGAAAGGGGCGTCCTGCGGGCTTTTCTTTCACACTCCATGGGCGGCGAGTTTGAAACTCGCGGTCCCAAGGGGGAAGATTCGCGCTTGTTTTTGGCCGCAATCCGCCGCTTTTTTCCGGGGTCATGATCACGCCTGAATTCAATCCAAGGTTTCCGCAGCGGCAGGCATCGAGCGCGGGAGATCGGCTGCTGGCGATTGGCGGCGTGCCGTTGTTGCCCGAGATCGAAGCGCCCAAGGCCCCGCAGGAAATCGAGGATCGGAAGGGCGAGGCCAAACGCATCGTGAAGCGGTTGTTGGCGATCATTGCGGATCATCACTCGTCGGCGGATTGCATCGGGGTGGCGCTGGATCCGGGGCTTTTGCTGCAAGTCGTTGCGGCGCTGGAGGCGGAAACGCGGAATGAGGACCCGTCTCCGCTGCTCCGGCATGAGGATGAGGTGCGGGCCTATCTGATGCGGGCGCTTTACGAGGAATTGTTAGAGGAACCCAGCAACATCCTTTTCACCACGCAAGTGAACGAAGATGTGGTGCGCTACGAGGCGATGGAGGCGGGATTCTGGAGGGAATGCCTGGGAGAATTGGGGCGACAGTTGAGGGGATAGCCGCTCGTTTTTTTCCCATCGCATTCCGGCGGGATCCGGGTAGTTTCCCGACATGGTTTCCCCGACGGAAAATTCCAACCGCGATCACTGGCTGCGTCAGGCGAAGCGTGTGGCGCGGCGCGTGAACGTCGGATGGTGGCTGGATGCGCTTTCCGCGCCGTTGCTGATCCTGGGGATTATTTCGGCCGCCGCCTTTCTGTTGCTGCGGCGGGAGGTTCCGGGCATTGAAACATGGCAAATGCTGGTGGCCAGCGGCGGGGCGATGCTGATCCTGGCGTTGGGCTGTTGGGCGTGGGTGGCGCGGAAATTTGAAAAATCGGAGCAGTCGCTGGTGAGAATCGAGGCGAGTATGCGGATGCGCAATTCCCTCTCAGCCGCGCAGGCGGGCGTCGCGCCGTGGCCGGCACCGGCCGGGGCGGTGGAGGCGGGCCTCGCATGGCAGTGGCCGCGCCTGTGCGTGCCGCCGTTAGGCGCGCTGGCGTTGCTGGCCGCCGGGTTGTTGATTCCGATCGCCGCCCGC
>JBIPMR010000637.1:0-3265 GCA_044369025.1 Luteolibacter sp. | reverse complement strand
CTGGCGGTCTGGCACCTGCATCAAGATCATCCGCAACCGCGCACCCTCATCCCACCGGATGCGATGCGCGGATCGTTCCTCGGGCCGGAGTTTTCGGATGATGAAATTGAAACGTTGCTGCGCGGCCATCAGGCGGTTTACCGGAAGCTGGAGACGGAAGCGCTGCTGGAAGAAGCGGCCGGATTGTTAGGAAACGAGAAGATCGTCGGCTGGGTGCAGGGGCGGATGGAGTTCGGCCCGCGGGCACTCGGGCACCGGTCGATTCTGGGAGACCCGCGCTCGCCGCGGATGCAGTCGCTGCTGAACCTGAAGGTGAAATTCCGCGAATCGTTCCGGCCGTTTGCGCCCGCCGTGCTGCGGGAACGCGCCGCGGAGTTTTTCGAACTGGAGGAGGACTCGCCCTACATGCTTTTCGTGGCACCCGTGCATCCGGACCAACGCTTGGCAACGCCGCCGCCGGCGGCCGGGCTCGATCGCCTCAAACAATTGCGCTCGCGCCTGCCGGCGATCACCCACGTCGATGATTCGGCGCGGGTGCAGACCGTGACGGCGGAACAAAACCCGTTGTTCTATCGACTCCTGAAACGTTTCGAAGCGGAAACCGGCTGCCCCGTGCTGATGAACACCTCGTTCAACGTGCGCGGCGAACCGGTCGTCTGCACCCCGGACGACGCCTACCGCTGCTTCGTCAACACCGAGATGGACTACCTCGCGATCGGAAATTTCCTGCTGGAGCGCGCCGCCCAACCGCACGCCGGAATCAAACCCTCATTCCATCCCGTCCCGGACTAACATTCATGCTGCGTCTCAAGGAACAACCGTTGGAGTGGATCAAATTCACCGCCGTGATCGGACTGGCGGTGAACGGCGTGCTCGGCGTGCTGTGGTGGAAGGGCGCCGTGCCGGCGGGGATTTGCTGGCTGGCTGGCGGCGTGGCGTCCGCCGCGATCACCACCGCCATGATCCGGCCGCAGTGGTTCCGGGGATTTTACCGCGGCGGCATGGCTTTCAGTTTCCAGATCGGCCAAGTCATCGGCAAGGTGCTGCTGACCGCGTTCTTCTTCGGAATCGTGACGCCCATGGGAATCCTGCTGCGTCTATCAGGCAAAGACCTGCTGCGGCTGAAGAAAACGCCCGGCCTGAAAACCTACTGGCAAACCGCCAAGAACCACCGCGAGTTCGACCGCATGTTCTAGTGGCGGATGCCGGACGATGCCGCCGACGCTACTCCGGACCAAGGAGCGGCGAACTCCGATTCGCCGCGTCCATGAGGTGCCGATTTCATGTGGCTCGCCTCGCCCCATCGACATCTCATCGGCTGCGGCGGTTCGGAGACCGCCGCTCCTTGGGAATTGATCGACCAGACGACGCCCGGCCGTCACTTGCTGCTTCTGCGGGTGCCGCCCCAGAAGACATGGTTGATGCCGCCGAACTTGTCGATCTGCTGCATGTCTTTCATCGAAACGGTCTCGGTGTGTCCGTCGTAGAACGCGACCACCGCCTTGCCCTGATGGCGATAGGCGATCTTGCTGTCATTCGTCTTTCCCTCGAAGGGGGCTTTTTTCCAGAGGAAGCGGCCGCCGTAATTGGCGATCCAATCGGTGGCCGAGACGAACGCGAAGGATTCGTTGGGGTGCTTGACGCTGGTGATGGTGTGGGCCCGTGAGGTTCCGGGCTGTCCCCAACCGCCGCCGGGCACGTTTTCGTTGTTATAGGCGAAACTGGCGGAAATGCGGCTCCAGTATCTTTTCTTCGCCCGCACCACCACCGGGTCGAGAATTCCCTCGGGAAGCCCGTCAACGCCTTCGAATTCCTCGGCCTCCTCAACCGATAGAGTCTCGCCGATCAACGCTTCCAGGAAGGTGGGATTGTAGTGCCATGGGATGCCGGGCGCCGCTTCTTCATCGAACGAATAGGCCGGCACATACTTGCCGTTGTTATCCACCGCATAGAGCGCGTTGGCTTGGGCATAGCCACCGATCCGCCTGAGCGCCGTCACGGTATCGGCGCTGGCCCGCAGACTCCGGGTCCCCAAGGTAACCAGTGCGGCGAGCGCGATGATGATGGTGAAAGTCACCAGAAGCTCGACCAAGGTGAATCCGCAGAATCGATAGGAGGCAGGTTTGGGATGGGTTTTCATGGGTTTTTCGAAAGTGGGTTAGATCATGATCAGGAACTGCGAATCCTGCCGAGAACGATTTGGGATTCCGAGCTTGGTTTTTCGGGGAGCCGAAACGACGAGGCGCTTTCTGGGTGGAAGCTGCCAGACGAGCGGCGGCGGCGCAACCATAAATTGCATTTATTTGCATTCTTCCGGATCGCGGAAATCCGGCGGGCTAGGGACGACTTTTGCGGATTTGGTCCAACTCCTTGCGGGCCTGGGGAAATTCCGGAGTGATGCGCAGCGCGCGTTCCAAGTAGTCCGCAGCTTCAGCCTTCCTCCCCTGCCGTGCCAGCACCGAGCCCGTGAAATAATGCGGCCACGACGCATCGGGCAGCCTTTCGCAAATCCGCTTTCCCTGCTTGGCGGCATCCGGCAGGCGGCCGGTCCGCTCGAAAAACTGGGCGTAGTTCCATCTCACCAGCGTGTCGTCGGGCTCTCTCGCAAGCGCCGCCTCATACATGGCCTGGTCCCGCGCGGGCGACTGCGACGTGGTCCGCGCATCGACCTCCTTCATGCGCGCTTTGCAATATTCCAGATTGCGCGGGTGACTCGACTGCGAGGTGAACGGAGCCACGGAGATCCGCCCGAGCGCGACGTCCCACACCCGTTTCTGATCCCAAACGGTCGCCGCCAAGCGCCGGTTGACGACATCGGCTTCGACCTCCGCCGCCCGTTCGCCACCCGTCGCGGTGATCGCGCTCGGCAGCCGCTGCGCCACTTTTCCGGCAAGGGCGCGGGCAAGCTGATAGTTGCCGGCCATGGTGAAATGCACGTGTTCGTAGAATAACTCCTTGCCCGGAATCGCGTCGGGAGTCTGGCTGGCAAGCACCTCGACGGCGTCCACCCCGACCACCGATCCATCCGCCCCCGCGCGGGTGACGGCATCCGTGATGATCCCGTTGATCCGGGTGTCCGCTCTAACTACCAGGGCGTCGTAGTCTCTCGCCCGCTCGAAGGCTTCGCCCGCCTTGTCCACGTCCCGCAAGGCGAGCTGACAGGTCCCGATGCGGAACTGGAGCTCGGCAAAATGGGAATCCAGCGCGGCGGCTTTTGCATAAAGCGCCAGCGCCGCCTGATTGTTTCCACCCGCCTCCAGGGCAG
>JBIPMR010000636.1:0-3274 GCA_044369025.1 Luteolibacter sp. | reverse complement strand
CGAATAGAATCAGCGCCAGGCAGCCGAGCAGCACCGCTCCGAGCAGCGCATGGCTGACCTTGATCTTTTCAATGCCGAACTCTTCGCCAAACAAACACCCCGCCGCCAGAATCACGAAAATAATCAGGCAGACGTAAATCCAGAACAACGGCCCGGACGCCACCAGCAGCGGCACCAGCATGTATTTGGTCAGCGCGAAAACCGTCAACGCCAGCGCGATGATCTGGTAGAGATAGAGGATCAGCCGGAACGGCTTGGCGAATTTATCGAAAAAGATCGCCAGCGATTCCTGCCCGCCGCTGTGCCGTTTCGCGACGATTTGCGTCAGAAAGCCGAACAACATCAGCCCGAGCGCGTTCGGAACCGCAAACATCAGCAACCCTTGCAGCCCGAACATGAAGGTCATCTGGACACTGAAAAACAGCCCCAAACCCCACATCCACGACAATGCCACCGAATTCCCCCAAAGGACTGCGTTCAACCACCGTAAGTTCATGAACGGGCAAGGAACGCGCATTTCCACCACGGGGCAAGCCAGATTGTTCGATGAAATTCCGGGCGATCCCCCCGCCGTTGGGATCGGAACCCGTGCCGCGGAGGGCTTCACCGCTGCGCCACCGGCCCGGATTTCGGCCGCCAACCGGTTATTTCACCCCCACTCCCGGAGAATTACCATTGAAGCCGCTGCAATCACCCTCTTAACTCCCCTCCGACCCCGCAAGGGCAGCCAGCACATTTCATGATTGAAAACATCCGCAAATACACCGGCCTGACCATGGTGATCCTCGTGATCCTGTTCGTCAGCTTCCTCTTCCTTGATTCCAGTTCCGTCCGGAACGTGGGTGGCCAGGCGGTCATGAAAATCGGCAACCGCACCTACGACGACAAGGAATACCGGAGCCTCGGCACCGGCGCCTACGAGCTGACCTCCGGCCTCGCCCGCTCCGGCGACTTCGGACTCTACCAGTTTCTCATGGGCACCGCCGTCGGCGCCACCACCGCCGAGGAAGCCCCCGAAAAATTCTTCGTCGGCCGCATGATCCTGCGCCAGGCCAAGGAGGAATTCGGCGTTTATCCGGGCGACGACGAGATTTCCGAATACATCAAATCGCTCCGCGCCTTCGCCGGGCCTGACGGCAAATTCGACCCCGAGATCTATCGTAACTACATCGAAAAAGCCATCGGCCGCCTCGGCATGACCGAAAACGACATCCGCGAACTCGCCTCTGACGTGCTCGCCTCGAAAAAAATCAACGCCATCGTCGGCTCCGGCCTGATCGTCGATCGCGATGCGGTCGCCAAGAACCTCGCCCTCGAAAACCAGCAGATCACCGGTGAAATCGCCCGCCTCGACCTCGCCCCCTTCGAGGAGAAAATCGAGCCGACCGAAGAGGAAATCAAAGCCTACTGGGAAACCATCCAGGACGCCTTCACCACCGAGCCGCTGCGCAAATTCACCTACGTGGTCGTGACTCCCGACCTTCCCGCCGACGCCGACAAGGCCGACGCTCCGGAATCCATCGCCGACCTCACCGCCAGCGAAGAAGCGAAAAAAGCCGCTGCCAAGAAGAAGGAAGAGGACAAGGCCAAGCGTGCCGCCGAACTCGCCGAAGAGCGCCGCAAGAAGCAGCTCGAAGTGGACAGCCTCGTCGATGACTTCCTGTTCCAACTGGAAGAACAAAAAGGCAACGGTTTCGAAGAACTCGCCAAGGCCAACGGCTGGGAAGTCAAAACAAGCGAGCTCTTCGCCAAAACCGCCGCGCCGAAAGACCTCGCCGTCACCCTTCGCGCCTCCAGCCGTGGCGGTAACGCCGTGGACGAACTTTTCCGTATTCAGGAAACTTCCGACCCCTTCTCCAAAATTTCCGAAGCGATCGCCATCGGCGAAAACCAATGGATCGTCGCCCGCATCGACGGTGAGGAAAAATCCCGCCCGAAAACCTATGAGGAAGCCCGCGCCGAAGCCCGCGCCCAGTTCATTTCCGAAAAGGCCACCGCAGCGCTGAAAGCCGCCGCCGACGAAGCCGTCACCAAGATCAAAGCCTCGCTCGCCTCCGGCAAATCCTTCGCCGACGCCGCCAAAGAAGCCGGCATCAACGAAACCAAGGCCTTCACCTCCATCATCAGCACCTACCGCCCGGACGAGGCCACCGAGCCGAAAAACCTCTTCGAAGCCACCCGCAACGTCGATCCCGCTGGCATCGCCGAGGTGATCGTCGAGTCGGACCGCGCCTTCATCCTCCACGTCGCCAAGCGCGAGGTCGTCAAAGCCGCCGACGCCGCCACCCGCCTCGACAGCGAAGTCACCGCCCGCACCGGCGAAAACGAAACCGTCGCCTTCATGTCGTGGATGAATTCCCGTATCGAAGCCGCCCAGGTCGAGCAACTCTACAAACAACGCTGAGCCGCGGCGATCCCGGGTCGCCGCCTTTTTTCGATGTCCGACGACCTCCAAGAACTGTTCGATGACGCCAACGGCCACCTTGCCGTTGGCGAATTCGACGAAGCCATCGCCCACTACCGCCGCTGCGTCGCCCTCGATCCCGGGTTCTTCGACGGCTGGCACGCGCTCGGCATGGCCCTCCTCAAAACCGGCAATACCAAAGAGGCCATCGGTTGCGGCCTGCAAGCCGTCACCCTCAAGCCCAACGACCTGCTCGCCTGGACCGGACTCTCCCAGATGTATGTGCGCGACGGCAACATCCCCGAAGCCGAATCCGCCAAAGGCAACGCCCGCATCCTCTCGCTGGGCGGGAAAGTGGTCCGGGACGCGTGACGCAGTTCCAGATTGCGTGGCAGTCCTCTGGACTGCGGTGGGAAACGAAGCGCCACACCGCTTTGGATGTTTCATCAGCCCCGCCACCTTGGCTTCGCAAAGAATCCAAAGCGGTGTCGCCGCTGCGCTCTGCCACCGCACTCCATGCATGGGCGGTCCTTTGGACTGCGGTGGGAAGCGAAGCGCCACACCGCTTTGGATGTTTCATCAGCCCCGGCACCATGCCTTCGCGAAGAATCCAAAGCGTTGTCGCCGCTGCGCTCTGCCACCGCACTCCATACATGGGCGGCCCTTTGGACTGCGGTTGGAAGCGAAGCGCCACACCGCTTTGGATGTTTAAGCAACCCCGGCCACCATGCCTTCGCAAAGAATCCAAAGCGCTGTCGCCGCTGCGCTCTGCCACCGCACTCCATGCATGGGCGGCCCCTTGGACTGCGGTGGGAAGCGAAGCGCCACACCGCTTTGGATGTTTCATCAGCCCCGGCACCATGCCTTCGC
>JBIPMR010000913.1:0-3279 GCA_044369025.1 Luteolibacter sp. | reverse complement strand
CACTCACGGAGGGGACCGTCAAAACGGGTTCGCCACTCCCCGCTCGACAATAGACCGTGGGGTCCTACGAGACAGAGCGAGCGGTCCGCAGCCATTTTGGATCAGTCCCATGTAAAGCCATTGCCTTTCGTACTGCACCAAACTTTGGCCCGGCACGCACCATGCCTGTATCATTCCTGGCCACGCTTGCGCCATTGGAAGCAGAGGATGCTGCTCGTGTTACCTTGCCGTTCTTGCCCAAAGCCGGTCCCGAGGTGCGGACTTGGCCGCCCATGCCGCCGGCGCCGCTAGCTAAGGCCGCCTTTGTTGGGCCGCCCGACGGGCCGCTGACCCTCGAACCCGCTTCCCTTGGCCCGCTTGTTGGGCCGACCGTTGGGCCGCCGCCGACGACCGAGGCCTCTGACGCCGCTTCCGCTTGGCCTCGCCTTGTGCCGCGCGCCCGGCCCCACAAGTTGTGGCCCGCAACTGCTTCGCCGCCCATGTCGCCGGGGCCGCCGCCGAGGTTGCCGGTGATGCCCGCCCAGGCAACTTCCGTTGGGCCGGCCGGTGGGCCGCCCGTTTGCGACACAAGCTCTTCGACGCCCTCGCCGCTGGAGCCACCGCCGGGGAAAACCGCTTCCGGTGGGTCGCCCGCTAGGCCGCCGCTGACGAACACCGAAGCCGCTTCTGCTGGGGCTTTCGCTGGGCCGCCGGTCACAGCCACCAAAGCCGCTTCTGGTGGGCTGCCCGCATCGGTCGCCATCTCTTCGGGGGCCGCTGCCGCCGCTGAGGATCTTGCGACCCTCGTCGACGACTCAGATGAGGAGATGTCACTTGGTTCTACAAGGACACAACTTGACTTTTACGGGCGCCCGTTGACAGGCCCGTTGTCGACGGCATCGACGGCAGCAGTGCCTGAGGCTCCCCGCAAGATCTACCGTGTTGGCCTCTCTACCTTCATTGGTCAACGACACGAGAACGGCGTCCGTGTCATCCGTTATCTTGATTACGGCTACGGCTCTGACTCTCAGAGCATGTAAGCCATCCGGTTGTTTTTGCCGGGCCCCGCCCATCGCTGTTGCAAGAGTCAGGGCATCCACTGAGTACAGCGGAAAGCCTTTTTGCATACTGATTCTTGCGGCGGCCTCGGCGTCAATTTCCGTGCGTCGTCGCCGTAGGACTCTTCGCACCCAGCGCACACAGATATGAAATAAAACTTAGGTCGCCTCGAGTCACCCAACGCGGGCCTCACAGAAGGATTGATGTGAACAAGGAGGGCCACAATGTGGCGTGGATGTTGATTTCGCACGGTTCGACGGTTGTTGGCTGTGTGCATTTTGATACAGTGCGGGCCTTGTTCCCCCGACTCTCCCACGTCGCCGCGCATGTCGCTCAATGGCATGTGAAGAGCGGCGGCAAGACCATCAAAGGGGTTTCGCATGTCGGTCTCATGAGATACAAAGCAGCAGTTGCCATCTCATAGTCTTCGTCCTCGTGTGAACGACGACTGTGACGTTCACTGTGGGTCGCATATTTGGTGGAAATCTGCACGCAGGGAATGTTTGGTGCAAGTGGATCGCAGCCAATCGCAGCACCTGTTGTCTCGCGACACATTTTGGCACAGGCATTCGCCAGCGGTCTAGCAAACTCGGATGTCGGAATAGGCGGGTCACCCTTCAGTGCGCAGGTTGCAGAAGGAGATCGATGCCATCTCGTTGCCGCCGCTTGCAGAGCAGCTACGCCTAGATCTTCGACTCAAACGAGGTTCTGGCGAGCGCTGGCAAGATGCTCTGCGACATCGCCTCCGGCACGATTTCCATATCATGCCAGTGATCAGGTGCACAGCCTGACAGACACGTCGTTTTTGTCGCAGCCAGTGTGTCCGTTATCATTTTTCCCCTTGCTCAGTCCTCCTTGCCATGGCCCCGAGAGCCAAACATAATTTTGAGCAAGCAGGTGTAACAACAGCGATTGCCTGAGTGTGCGAAGTTCTATCGTCGAACGCATCCCTTCACCATCTTGGTCCGCGGGAAGCATTAGACAACTAGACAACTCCGTAAATCTTGCGACTTGGAGGGAAGGGGGGATGCATCGGGTCGGGGTCGGAGGGCGTTGTAGAGCACGTAAGGGGACTCTAGGCCGGAGTGGCTTGCCAATTGTGGCAGTAGCGACGTGGGGGCCCGCTCGACCAATGCACGTTGTGAGAGCAGGGAGCTGCTTGACCAGGTAGAGGGCCAAAGCGCGTCCCCCCCACCTGCATTCCGCCATCTATCTTTGTGGTAGCAGTGCCATAGAGTCCGTGCCTCGTTTGCCCCAGCCCCAATTGAGGTACCAAAAAGAGCAGATCGCAGTGAAGACCGAGGACTTGGCCGCCCTCTATGACAATCAGCGGCAACTCCGCGTTGGTTATAAGAAGTTGTTAGAGTGGGCATTGCACGAGGTGGAGTCCAACAACTTCCAGGTTTGTTCCGACGGTGTTGCTTGTCAGTTGCCAACAGCCTTCACATCCCGCTTGAAGGCCAAACTTGGTTTTTGCGGGAGAGTCTGACATGTGGGCATCCACTTGCGAGTGATTTGGTGATCGAATTGGCATCCGATTCGATGCACTTGTGATTAGTAGAGTGGTGTAGCAGTGTAGCGACTGGGGCACTACGACAGGCTACATGTCGCGCAGAACGTCGCTGGATGCGGCAGAGAGTTCGGCATCGCGTTCTGGCACAGCGTCGTCGGCCCTCAAGTGTTGCCCGACTCTTTTGTTTCCGGGATTTCATCTGCGGCCCGCTTAGGGGTGGAGGTTTGCTTGGCAACGTACCAGCCGCTCACCAACGCCCCGGAAGGGATCAGGTATTTTGCTGAGTGTTAGCAGCAGACCCCTTCCTCCCCATTGCACTGGGCCACTCGATCCGAGTCATGCCAAATTTACACCCCAAGCAACGGGTCAAGCGGCCGTGATCCGATTCGAGAGTCACGGCGAATTACTCCCGCACATTGGGCCAAGCGGCATGATTCGAATCGAGTCACGCAGAATTGCTCCACAAGCAACGGGTCAGGCGGCCGTGATTCGATTCGAGTCATGCCGAATTCCTCCCCACGCATGGGCAAACTATTGACTGAGGCAAGGTTGCCTGCCACCTGCCGGATGTCAAAGTTTCGAGACTCATTTCAAACAAGGACAAGGCGCTCGTTCTTGGCGGCTTGCTGCACTAATGCTCAGCCAAAGGCTTGTGGACGCCAACTTGTACGTGCCATGGGCCATAGCCAAAAACCTTCTGTCCAACATCAGCGTGCAATTGCTTTCAG
>JBIPMR010000635.1:0-3281 GCA_044369025.1 Luteolibacter sp. | reverse complement strand
CGGCCTGCTGATCCTTCCCGCCGACGCGGAAATCGGCAAACCCGTCAAACAACTCTTCGACTCCGACACCCTGCTAGAGCTCGAAGTCACCCCCAACCGCCCCGACCTGCTCAGCCACCGCGGCATGGCCCGCGAACTCGCCACCCTCCTCAAAACCCCGCTGCTTCCGCTGGAAATCCCGTCCCGCGAAACAGCTCCCGCCACGGGCATCCGCATCGACGCCCCGGCCGCCTGCCCGCTCTACACCGCCGTTAGAATCACCGGCGTCGCCATCCGGGAATCCCCCGCCTGGCTCAAACAGCGCCTCGAATCCATCGGCCTGCGCCCCATCAACAACATCGTCGATGTCACCAACTTCGTGCTCCACGAACTCGGCCAGCCACTCCACGCCTTCGACGCCGCGAAACTCACCGGCAAGATCATCGTCCGCAGCGCCGCCGACGGCGAAACCTTCCTCGCGCTCGATGAATCCACCCACGTCCTCACCCCGGACGACCTCGTCATCTCCGACGAATCCGGCACCGCCCTCGCCCTGGCCGGCGTGATGGGCGGCCTCACCAGCGGCGTCACCGAATCCACCACCGACATCCTGTTGGAGTCCGCCTATTTCACTCCGCAAGGCATCCGCCGCACCTCGCGCCGCACCGCCCTGACATCGGATTCCTCCTACCGCTTCGAGCGCGGCGTCGATCCCGCGGGCGTCGTCACCGCCTCCGCCTTCGCGGTGAAACTCATCCTCGAAATCGCCGGCGGCACCGCCGAAGCCACCACCCAGCTCGCCGGTGAAGCCCCCGTCGTCGTGAAATCCATCACGCTCGACGCACAAAAACTCGACCAGCTCATGGGCGGCTCCATTCCTCTGGCAGATGCCGAGGAAATCCTCACCCGCCTCGGCCTCACCCAGCTCGCCGACGGCACCTGGGACGTCCCCTCCTTCCGCGCGGACCTCCAGCGCCACATCGACCTCGTCGAGGAAATCGCCCGCGTCCACGGCCTGGCCAACGTCCCTTCGCGTTTCCAAGGCACCTTCGTCCCCGCCAGCCCGGTCGATGCCGCCTACGATGCCGACATGGTCCTCCGCCGCCGCCTGGCAGCCCTTGGCCTGCACGAATGCCAAACCATCAAACTCATCTCCGACGCCCAGCTTTCCGACATCCTGCCGCTGCGCCCGATGCAGGACGGCGATGTCATCCGCGTGAAACTCCCGCTCAGCGAGGACCACGCCGTCATGCGCCCGAGCATCGTCCCCGGCCTCATCGCCTCCGCTGCTAGAAACGTCCGCCAACAGGCGAAATCCCTGCGCTTCTTCGAAATGGGCCGCGTCTTCCGCAACGCCGGCGGCGGCAAGGCCAAGGACCAGGAAAGCGAAACCTTGGCCATTCTCCTTTCCGGCTCCGCCCAACCCACCGGCTGGTCCCAAGCCGACCGCAGCGCCGATCTTTACGACCTCAAAGGCATTCTCACCGCTCTGTTAGGCGATCGCAAAATCACCTTCACCCCGAAGGACCGCCCCGGCTTCGTGCTCGCCAGCGACATCAAGGTAGATGACCAGAACCTCGGCGTCTTCGCCCGCCTCACACCCGCCCGCGAGCGCCAACTCGATTTCACCACGCCCGTCTTCGTCGCCGAGCTCGATCTCGGAAAACTCCGCAAGCTGCTCAACGGCATCAGCCACGTCGAGGACCTCCCACAGTTCCCCGGCTCCTCCCGCGACGCCGCGATGGAACTCCCCCTCACCACGCCGAACGCGCAGATCGAAGCCGTCATTGCCAAACTCGCCGAACCGTTGTTGGTTTCCGCCGAGTGCTTCGACGTCTTCACCGACCCCACCGGCCGGAAGATCGCCGCCGACAGCAAGTCCCTCGCCTACCGGTTCCACTACCGCGAAGCCACCCGCACGCTCAAAACCGAAGAGATCGACACCGCCCACCAGAAAATGCTCGAAGCGCTGACCAAGGGACTGGGGGTGAAGTTCAGATAAGGTGAAAGGAGGTCTCCTCCCTTCCGCGGCGCTTGCAGCGGAGCAACACCAGCCGCAGGGCACTGCTAATCCCAATCGATCCGCTCGAAGATCGCCCGCAGTTTCGTTTCTTTTGCGGGGTGGATGAAGCGCAGCCACGCCAGCTTACCGAGCAGGTGGGCGGCGAACTGCGGATGGTTTTCGCGATTTTGCGAAGCCGGGCCGTGGCGCGCGCAGTTGGTTAGGATCGCCTTGAGACGATCGAACTCGCGGCGGTCGATGTTCGGTTTTTCGTTCAGGACGAGGCCGGCCGCGTGTTGTTGTTGGCCTTGCCGCAGAATCCGGGTCTTGTGGTGGTTCGGACGGAAACCTTCCTCGATGAGGATCGCGCCCGCGGTCACCACGAAGCGCTTTGCCTGCCGGGCGAAATCCGCGCCGCCGGAAAATAACAAGTCGTCGGCATAACGCGTGTATTCCGCGCCCGCCGCCTGCGCCAAGCCGGCGAGCCGGCAGTCGAGACGGAACGCGCTGAGATTTGCCAAGGCCGGTGAAGTCGGCGCGCCTTGCGGCAAATGCGGTGTCGCCAGCCGGCGACGTTCCGGCCAGGTGAGCGCCCGCTCTTCTAACACCGACTGCGGCGCGGCGTGGGTGGTCAGCCGGGTCAAGGCGCGGGCAACCGTTTCCGGATAGCCGGCGGTTAGGAAAATCCGCAAGACACGCGCGGCGGAAATCGACGGGAAAAAGTCCTCCAGATCCATGCGCACCACGATGCCCTTTCCCGTGTGCGGCTCGACGAAATCGCGCACCGAGCAACCCGCCCGGAAACCCCGCGCCGCGTCGTGCGGCGGGATGGCGTGGAGGATTTCCCGCAACACCTGCCGCTGCGCGAATTTGAGCAACACTTTCGGACTTTCGATCAACCGGAAGCGGCCGCTCTTCGGCTTCATCAGCCAGCGGTGACGATAGTGCTCGGTCTTGCTGCGGGAAATCAGCCAACCGAGGTCGTCCGGGTGCAGGCGCAAAACGTCGGCAAGATCACCCAAAGTCGGGATTGGCGGGATTTTCCAAGTCCTCGGAGCACCTGCCGCCGGTGCCATTTGCGGCGCGGTTTGGCCAATGGAAATTCTGCCGCGGCCGTCGGTCCACGCGTTGACGAATCCTTGATGCGCCCGGATCCGCTCGGCGATGCGGCGCAGGGTCGGCCGCGGGGCCTCGGCGAATTCGAGGCTCAGATTTCTCACAAGCGGGGCGAGCCAACGCGCTTTTCTCAGGTCTCCCACCAACGGCTTGGCGCGCGCCAGCAGCGCCTCGCGGTCGTCCA
>JBIPMR010000908.1:0-3281 GCA_044369025.1 Luteolibacter sp. | reverse complement strand
CGATGGCCGCTGGTGTTGTAACCAATGGCATCCTCGGCACAGGAGCGATCACGTTCGGTTTGGCTGCGACGGACAAAGCGCAGTTTTATCTCACTGGTGATACGGTAATTAACAATGCTGTTGTGGTGAACACCGCGCTGGGAGACGGTGGCAGTTTCGGGGCATTCCGGTTGGAAGGGGGGCCGCTCACCCTTAATGGCGCAATCAACGCCAATCTGGCTGATGTCACGTTCCAAGCGCAAAATGGCGTCGGTAGAATAGCCACCGTGAACGGGGTGGTCTCTGGCAACTCGGGCTTGGTTGTTTTAACACAAGGCATTGGCGGTATCAATCTAACGCTCAATTCGACCGCGAACGCCAACACCTACGCGGGAAACACAACTATTAACGGCACCAATTCGACCTTGACGCTCGGAAAATCCGATCAAATCGCCGACGGCGCAGGTAAAGGCAACCTCATCATCAACTCCGGCACTTTCAAAATGGGTGGCTTCAGCGAAACAATCAACGGACTCTCGGGCAACGGCACGCTTGATGGTGTGAGCGGCACGCCCACCTTGACTGTGGGAGGCAACAATGCCACGAGCACATTCTCTGGCGTGATCAAAAATACCACCGGTTCGCTGGCGTTAACGAAGATCGGCACGGGCACTTTGACCCTCTCCGGCAACAACACTTATAGCGGAGCCACGGGCGTGAGTGGCGGCACCCTTGAGATCGGCGCCGCTGGGCGTCTCGGAGGGGGAAGCTATGCGGGAAACATCACTAACAGCGGCACATTCCTCTACTCCGGAACGAACGACCAAGCGCTCTCCGGTCAAATCAGCGGAGTCGGATCACTGACCAAAAACGGCACCGGCGTCCTGACGCTGAGTGGCGCGAATTCCTACAATGGCACCACAACGCTCAACGCCGGCACATTGAAAGTGGGAAGTGCCACCGGTCTCGGTAATAGCAGCACGGTGACAATGAGTGGAGGTGCTCTGGACATCAATGGCTTCGATGTCACGGTGGCCAGCTTGGGGGCCGGCAATTCGGCGGGCACGATCACCAACTCGGCGGCGGGGGCCGGGACGAACACTCTGACGGTAAACAATTTTACTGTGAACCTCGCCTCGCTTCTGACAGACGGAGCGACTGCAAAGACTGGGTTGCTGTTTAAAAACGCCAGTGCAACGCCATGGCTCTCCAATGCCAACAATACCTTTTCGGGTGGACTCACGATCGCCAATGGCGGGGCCAACACGCGGATGTATCAATCGGGAGCGGTCACGAACACGCTCGATGGAAACGGGACCCTCCTGAAAAGCAATTTCGGCACAGGCAACATCCTGATCGGGGCCAATGGGAGCACGGCAGTTGCCCAATTTGCCCTGACCACCGCAAACACTACGATTTATAATGGGATCGTTTTCAACGCAGCCAGCACATATGTCGATGGAGGCAAGGCGGCGTTTCGTGCAGACTCGTCCGGAATCAAACTCTATGGCACGCTCACCGCTGGAGCTTCGGATATCAGTTTTTCGAGTGGGGGCACGGGCTCGGTGACGGCCTACGGTCAACTAACCGGAACGAACGGGCTGACTTTGAAAAGCAGCAACATCACGCTCACGCTCTCGAACAACAGCTTGCTGACCCCGAATGATTATAGCGGTTCGACGACTATTGAAACTTCAGGAACTCTTGCGCTGGGTGCGGCCGACCAAATCTCCAACGGTGCGGGCAAGGGCAATTTGACAAACAATGGCACTTTCAATCTGGCTGGCTTCAGCGAAACCATCAACGGCCTCTCCGGTAATGGAACGATCGATGGAGTGAGCGGCACGCCGACTTTGACGGTTGGAGACAACAACGCAACGAGCACGTTCTCGGGTTTGATTAAGAATACTGCTGGCACCCTGAGCCTGACAAAAACCGGCAGCGGCACGCTCACGCTTTCCGGAAACAACAGCTACAGCGGCACGACCACTTTGAATGTCGGCACGATTTCGATGGGGCACACCAACGCGCTTGGCACCACCGGCAATATCAGCTTCGCAGGCGGCACCCTGCAATACGGCACCGGTATTACAACGGACATTTCCTCACGGCTGAAAAACAGCAGTTCGGCGATCCTTGTGGATACCAATGGAAACACCGTTGCCTTTGCCAGCGCCGTGGATTCCACAAACTCCGGCGGCCTCACCAAAAACGGCACCGGTGCTCTAACCCTCTCCGGAGCGAATGCCTACACCGGCACGACCACGCTTAACGGCGGCACCCTGAGAATCGGCAACAATTCCGCGCTCGGCACCAGCACCCTCGTGGTGAATTCCGCAAGTGCGTTCATCGATTCGGCTGTCGGCACGAGTTACACCCTGTCAAATAACATCACGCTGACCACAAACGGCAAAATCGGAGCCACAACAGCGATTGGCAACCTGACCTTCAGCGGCATCATCAGCGGAGCGGGAAATTTAGTCCTCGATACCCTCGGCGGCGTCACCACCCTGACCGGTTTGAACACCTTCACGGGAAATGTGATTGTGGACCGTGCGACCGTTGACGGTGGACTCTCCTTCAACTCGATTGCCAATGCCGGCGTCGCCTCGGCTCTGGGAGCGGGTTCCACGATCTCGGTGGGCATCGGGGCAAGTGCGCCTTACCTGAACTACATTGGAAACTCGGCCGCGAGTTCGAACCGGACGATCTCGCTGGTCGGAGGCGAGGCCATCATCACTGCCAACAGCGCCGCGCTCACATTGACTGGAAACGTCACCGCCTCCGCAGCACAAACCCTCCGACTTCGAGGCACGGGTGGCGGGGGCGCGAATTTCAACGAGCTTTCCGGCGTCTATAGCGGGGGCGGGAGCCTTTCGGTGCAAACGGCAACGGGTTCGGATGTATGGAAAATCTCGGGAAACAACACGTTCACCGGAACGGCTTATGTCGCCAACAATGCAGCGCTCATCGCCGCGCATTCCAATGCCTTTGGTAGCACGGCCAACGGAACGCAGGTCAACAACAACGCCCAGATTCTGCTCACCGGCAACATTTCTGTGGGAGCCGAGGCGCTGACGCTGAACAGTGGCGCCGGCGGCAATTGGAACGGCCAAACCGGCGCGGCCCTGAGAAGCTACACCGGCAACAACTCCTGGGCGGGAGCCATCACACTCGGCCAAGCGAGCACGATCGCCACAAACTCCGGAGCTGGGCTCACCCTCTCGGGAGATATCAGTGGCAGCCACAACCTGACGTTCAACTCGATCGGCAACACCTCCGCCTCAGGCAACATCACCACG
>JBIPMR010000634.1:0-3282 GCA_044369025.1 Luteolibacter sp. | reverse complement strand
GCCCTGCGGATTCCAACGCCGGCCTGCTCGCCCGGGTTTATGAAATCAACACCCGGCTTTGGGACGGCCGCGGCTTTTTCCGCGCGGATAAAATCATGCTGCCGGATCTCGACAAGGCGACTCCGCTCGTCACCGCCGCCGCATCCACTGGCTTTGCCCTGCCCCATGGGGTTCCCGCGGCGCCGATCAGCGAACAATGCAAGGGGTTCTATCGGTTCACCGGATTTTTCGAAGCCCCCGCGGCCGGAGCCTTCACCTTCGCCGTGGATTCATGCGGCCCGGTGCTCCTCAACGTCGGCGGGCAGGACGCCATTGCCGAAACCGGCGTTTTCCACCAGCAGCAAGCCCTGCGAAAGGGGACTGTCATGTTAGGGGCCGGCTGGCACCCGTTGGAACTCGTCGTCACCGATCCGCTTTTCTGGAATCTCGCCACCACGGGCGTCATGCCATTTTCCGTCACGGTGCGCGGCCCGGATGACCCGGGATTCACCCCGGTTTCTCCCGCCCGCCTCGCCGCAGTCCTCCCGGCCGGAGTCGGGCCAGCCAGCCCGGAGATCGTCTGGAAAGAAGCGGCAGCCTCGCCCGGATCGTTTGAACCCGGCGTCGTCCGGAGTTCTTACGAGCGCGAAGGGCTGACGCGCCGGACCGATTACCTGGATATTGACGGCCTCACCCCGCGCCGCCGGGAGAACGCCGATGTTCTATCGGAAAATAACAACCCCGCGCAGGTGGTGGTTTACGACGGCTGGTTCGAGGCCCCGGCGGACGGGGTTTACAGCTTCCACCTGCCGACGCACCGCGCCGGGTTCGTCCATCTCGGCGGCTTTCGTTCGGCCTATCAGAGCCAGCTCCGCGTCTCCGGCGAAGTCGTCGTCCAGCGCGGAGTCGCCGGGCGCCTGGCTCCCGGGCGCATCGGCCTCAAGGCAGGCTGGCACCCGGTTTCCCTGCGGCTTGGTTCCAGTCCGGCGGATCTAACCGTGACCTTTCCGGACGGGCAGACGCTGCGGTTGGACGCTCGCCGGCTCCACCGCCCCGCCGGGCTGACACTCGCCGCGCCGTCACCGGACGCCGCGCTCATCACCCGCCTGGATTTTGCAACATGGGACGGTAAAACCGGTGTCATTCCGCTCGATGATCGTTGCCGGGTGTGGAGCGCATCCTTCGCCAAGGCGATGGAACTCGACGGGCGAAGCGCCCTGGTTTCGCCACCCGTCGTCGGCACCGGCGGCCCGGCAAGCGTCGACATCAACCTCACCCGCTCGGTGGGCCGGGTGCCGTTGAAGCTGCATTTCCTGAAGATGCGGGACCCCGAGTTCACCGTCGGCCTGTGGTTCCGCAGCGACAGCGGGCAGGGGATTCTCTTCGGGAAAAGCGGCCTAACGGTATTCGGGAAATCCTACCGCACCGTCACGGCGCGCGTCGGCGGAGGCAAGCTGCTTGCCGATCCGGGGCCGCTCTCCGGCGGGAAGATCGAGCCCGGCCGCTGGCATCACGCGGTGCTCACCGCCACGCCCGCGCGTCTCGCGCTGCACCTCGACGGGGTCCTGATCGACGAAGGCCCCGGCAGGCCCGGACTCGCCACCGACTCGCTCGATTTCCTGCCCGACCATCCGGGCGCGCTCGCGGACGTCACGATCCATAACCGCGAACTCTCCGCCGGGGAAATCACCCGCTGGCATGCTGCGGAAAAACGCTGAGCCAAGAGACCCCGCCCTCGACCGGGAAGGCAGGGTTGAAACGCTGGCAGAGGCCACAAGGACGCAAAAACGCCTGCCCTTGACGCAATATCGCCCCTGTTCGCCTGCCGATTTTCGCCTTTAGTCAGAGTGTTAGCAGGCGATCGGTAGACCCGCCCAATTCTTTCCCGTTTGAATCCAAAACCCAAATAACTGCCATGAAATCCACAAGATTTAATCGTTTCGTCGGTCTTGCAGCCCTTGCCATTCTCCCCGGCAGCCTCTTCGCCGCAGACATCACTCGCAACGATACTGCAAACGAGCTCGTCAGTGATGAGGCCTGGATCGACACGGTCGCGCCAAGCGCGTCTGACCGCGCCGTCTGGAACAGCGCCTCAGTCGGCGGAGCCACCACCCTCGGCGGCGATGCGTCCTGGCAGGGCATTCTGATCAGTGGCGGCACTCCAAGCTCAGGCCCGCTTTTCACCACTGCCGTCAATCCCAACTCCCACACTCTCAGCCTCGGCGCCGGTGGCATCAATCTGAACAATGGGGGGAATACCAACCGCGGCATCACCTTTGATTCCAATACCAAACTCGACCTAACGGCCAATCAGACATGGATCCTCGGTTTGAGCGAAGCCGCTCCTTCTTCCGCCAACATCGTGGTTGGCAGCGTGATTTCCGGTACGGGCGCCCTTGAAGTCACCCGCGCCGCCACGTCCAACAACTACGTGCAACTCAGCGGGGCGAATACGTTCAGCGGCGGTCTGAACGTGGGTTCCAACGCTTGGCTTCGAGTTGCTTCCAGCTCGGTGACCAGTCTCACGACGGTAACCAGCGGCTCCGTAGGCACCGGCAACCTCACTCTAAATGACCGATCGATCCTTTCCTCGGCGACCGGCGACTCACGCCTAATCGCAGCTCTTCAGATCAATCTACTCGGCAACGCCACTTTGAACCAAAACACCGGAGCCACCGGACGTCTTCAGATTGCCGGAACGTGGGACCTGGGTGGTGGCAATCGGACGCTAAGCATCGAAAAAACCTCAAGCGCCCTCGGCTCCGGAAATGAAGGTTTGGGGTTCCAAACTCCGACGGGATTCAGCGCCCCGAAAGTGCAGAACGGCGCTTTGACCCTCTCAACAGTATCCGGGACGGTGCTTAACAAAGCCCTCGTGCGATTCACCACCACCACTTTCGAAAACAACGCGGCGCTCACCTTGGATGATGGCGTGGTCATCACCTCTCAAAATGGCAGCTTCTTTGCCACGGGCGCCAATTCTCCGGCGCTGACCCTGAACGCGCCGGTGACCCGCGGTGGCGGCATTCTCCAATTGGGTGATGGCAGCAGCACAGGCAATGCCGTGGTGCGCAGCGCCCAGATTTATTCGCTTGCTGGCGGAGGATCGATCAGTGGTTCCAACACTACCGGCACGGCCACTACCGGCACGATCACCATCAACAACGGCAACAATGCCGAGTTCAGCGGCGGAATTTCCGAAGGTGGCACCGGAATCATTGCCCTCACAAAATCGGGCGCAGGGACCCAAAGTCTCTCCGGCCCCAATGCCTACACCGGCAAAACCACGGTTAGTGCGGGCAC
>JBIPMR010000632.1:0-3284 GCA_044369025.1 Luteolibacter sp. | reverse complement strand
GGAAAAGTTTACCCCGTGTGGTTTGTCTAGTCAGGGGCCAAACTCCAGTGGCGGTTGAAAACCGCCGCCACGTTAGATCGCCCCTTCAGGGCTCGGAATTCTTTTCTATCCTCAAACCCAGGGCGCTGCCCTGGGCTGGTATGGTTTGCCCCGTTGGGGCACAGATCTTACGCCCCAACGGGGCATTCCATACCAGCGAAGGGCAACGCCCTGCTGCCCGCGCGTCCCCGGCGGCCCGAACGCATGATCGCCCTCATCTCCGCCGCTGTGACGGGGAAGATTGACGTGAGGCAGGCTTGAGCTTTCCCTGGAGTCAACTATTCTTCCGCCAGAATGTCCGAGTCCCCATTCTTCCTGCCTTGATCCGCTGGGCGCGCGAGCGCTCCGGGTGGAGCGTGGAGGGATTGACCGCTGCTTTTCCGGCGTTTCCCAAGTGGGAGTCCGGGGAAGCGCATCCGACGATGAAACAGCTGGAGAAACTGGCGGCACGGACCTTCACGCCGCTCGGTTATTTTTTCCTGACCACGCCTCCCGAGGAACCGCTACCGATCCCGGACTTCCGCACGGTGACGGACCGGCGGGTGGCACGTCCCTCGCCGCATTTGCTGGATACCATCCACGCGGCGCAGCTCCGGCAGGAATGGATGCGCGGATTTCTCATCGAGCAAGGGGAGACACCTCTCGACTTTATCGGCACCCGCACGGTGCGGGATTCGGTCCGCGAGGTCGCTTTGCAGATCCGCAACACGCTGGGACTGGAGGCACGCTGGAGCCGTAAACTGGACACCTGGGAGGAGGCCCTGCGCCTGTTGGTTCAGAAAATCGAGGGAATCGGCGTGCTGGTGATGATCAACGGGGTGGTGGAGAACAACACCCATCGTCCGCTGAACGTGGAAGAGTTTCGGGGATTCGTGCTCAGTGATCCTTATGCACCGTTGATTTTCATCAATGGAGCCGATGCCAGGGCGGCCCAAATGTTCACCCTAATGCATGAACTGGCTCACCTTTGGCTGGGGCAGGGCGGGCTCACGGATTTCAAGGAACTGCTGCCATCCGAAAACGAGGTGGAGATTTTCTGCAATCATGTGGCGGCGGAGTTTCTCGTGCCGGCGGAGGAAATGAACCCGGCATGGCAGGAAGTGAGAAACGTAGAGAAGCCATTCGAGCGCTTGGCAAGGTATTTTAAGGTAAGTCCCGTGGTGGTGGCACGGCGGGCGCTGGATCTGGAGTTGATTTCCAGACGCCAGTATTTCGATTTCTACAGGGCCTACAAAGAGGCGGCGGCAGACCGCAGGGCACGCAGCCCGGGCGGCGGGAATTTTTACCTGACGCTCGGCTCCCGGCTCGGGAAGCGCTTCCCGGCTGCGGTTGACAGCGCGGCGAAGGATGGACGCTTGCAGTATCGGGATGCCTACCAGCTCACCGGGCTCAGCGGTAACAGCTACGACCGCTTTGGAAAGGAGTTCGGATTTCCGTTATGACGGAGGATGCCCCGAAGTAGCTGCTGGATGCCAACGTGTTGATCACGGCGCATCGGTTGTATTATGCCTTCGATATTTGTCCTGGCTATTGGGCCGCGCTCAAGGCGGGTCACGCCGCAGGCAGGATCTATAGCACCCAGCGGGTGTTGGCCGAGCTTCAACGCAGCGCTGACATTTTGGTGGACTGGGTGGAGCAAGAGTTGCCAGCGGAATTCTTTCTGGACGATTCCGCGGCGGGTGTGATTTCAGCATACGCGCCGATGATGCAATGGGTGCAGTCGCGGGACTTCACACCGGCGGCGAAAACCAAATTCGCCAGCGATGCCGATGGCTGGCTGGTCGCTACGGCGAAGCAGGACGGACACGTCCTCGTCACCCACGAAACACGCAGCGACGCGAGGGCGAGGGTTCCGATGCCCAATGTTTGCGAGCATTTCGGGGTAACATATTGCGACACCTTCGAGATGTTACGTGCATTGTCCTGCAGCTTCAGATAGAAGCACCCCAGCCCCATGTCCGACCCCGCCGCTGAACGCGCCTTCCAGGATGAAATCATCGCCCACCTGACGGCCCGCGGCTGGCTGCCGGGCCCCTCGGACCAATACGACCGGGTGCGGGCGCTCTATCCAGAGGACGTCATCGGCTACGTCAAGGACACCCAGCCCGAGGCATGGGACAAGTTCTCCAAACTCCACCCGCAGGCCCCTGAGTACGCCCTGCTGACCCTTGTCGCCCGCCAGCTGGAAAAGGTGGACCCGAACGCCTCCAGCAAAGACATGCGGAAATACGGCACGCTGGGGGCGCTGCGGCACCCGATCAAGGATCGCGGCGTCACGCTGCGGCTGTGCCAGTTCAAGCCGGACCACAGCCTCAACCCGGGCACGCTCGCCGCCTACGCCGCGAACCGCCTGCGCGTGGTGCCGGAAGTGAGGTATTCGCCGCACGCCAAGTATCCGGCGAAGGGCGAGGGGCGAGGGCCAGGCCGCGGGCGCCAAGGACTGGCGCATCGACCTGGTGCTCTTCGTCAACGGCATCCCGGTGGCGACCTTGGAACTGAAAAGCGAGTTCAAGCAGTCCGCCGGGCGGGCGATCCACCAATACCGGAGCGACCGCCAGCCGAAGGATCCGGTGACCGGCAAGCCGGAGCCGCTGCTCACGTTCAAGCGCGGAGCCTTGGTGCATTTCGCCGTCAGCCAGTTCGAGGTGGCGATGTGCACCCGCCTCGCCGGGATGGATTCGGTGTTCCTGCCCTGCAACAAAGGCACCAAGGACGGCGGTCAGGGCAACGACGTGCCCGATGACGGCTGGCACCCGACCAGTTACCTCTGGCGCGAGGTGCTCGCCCGCGAGACGAAGCTCAACATCCTCGGTCGCTTCGTCCATCTCCAGATCCAGGAGAAGGAGGATTGGCAGGCCCAGCCGATCATCATCGTCACCATCCAGACCTTCCCCTTCGTGCTGGAGGAAATTCAGAAAAACGCCACCCTCAAGACCCGCAACTTCGCCATCATTGCCGACGAAGCCCACAGCTCGCAGACTGGCTCCACCGCCCGCAAGCTCCGCGAGGTGCTGATGGCGGAGCAGCGCGACGAGGACGAGGAGGAAATCAGCGCTGAGGACATGCTCGACCTCGCGCTGGAGGCCCGCCGCGGGTCGAAAAATCTCAGCTACTTCGCCTTCACCGCCACGCCCAAGCCGCGCACGCTGGAGCTCTTCGGCCGGCGGCCCGATCCCACCCGCCCGCCGGCCAAGGACAACCTGCCCGAGGCCTTCCACGTTTATTCCATGCGCCAGGCCATCGAG
>JBIPMR010000633.1:0-3284 GCA_044369025.1 Luteolibacter sp. | reverse complement strand
CCGGCATTAAACAAGCCGTTGTCCAGCTTGTCGGTGATGTATTGAACCGCCAGTTGATACTTATTCCAATAAGCCGCCAGCGTGGCCACATCCCCGGTGTACATTACATAGTCGCCCAGTCCTTGCACGGAGAGCAGGTGGTACATTGGGCTATAATGATTCAAGTAGCCGGTGGTCGGATCCACGCGGTCGAAGAAGTTTTTGTAGCCCTCGCCGCACGCGCTGTTGGCCGCGTAAGAGAGATAGACCGTAGGGCCGGCCGCAAACAGGTCGCCACCCCACAGCGCCCGATCCCGCTTGCCGCCATCCAAAACATATTTCTCCGTGCAGGTCTGGGCCGTATAGGCCCCCGCATACCACAACTTGTTCAACTCTTCGTCGTTGCAGTAGAAGTAACCGCGATACGCATTGGGCGCGGCCATCTGCGGGCAGGCCTCGTATTGATTGTGGACGTTCGAGATCGTGAGGGCACCCGGGCCGGAAACCATCACGATCACATAAGTATAGACCCACCCCCGGGCCGGGAACTTTTTGGTGTAGGTCCCGCTCCCGCTGAGGGTGAAATTGTAAGAGGCGTCCTCGGAGGGCACCTTGCCGCTCAGCGCGTCACCCGCAAGGCCCGCATAGGCCCTGGAATTGCTGAACGTGAGCTTAACAGAAACGTCACGCGCGCAGGAATAATCGAACTCGAACGGACCGCACACCGGGCGTCCGAAATCGAAAAGCAGATACGGCGCTCCGCTCGTTGCGGAATGAGATGTGATTGTTGCACTACCAGCGGGTAGGTTGCGAATCCCATCGATCACTCCTCCCCGGGTGGCATCAGGCAGGGGCGCGTCCCCCAGTGTCCAAATCCCCGCGATTTTCGCGGCGTTTCCGGATACTTTGGTGATTCTAACTACCACACTGCCGGTCTTGCTCAACGCGGCCGGCACGTCGAAGGAGTAGGACTGGCAACCGCCATGGACTCCACTCCAGCCATTGTGGCTGACATAAGTGCGCGTGTGGACCCGTTGATTATTAACCGAGACGGAATAGACATATGGACCGGCAGGGGCTCTGCCCACATCGTCGATCCGAATGGCGAACGACTGATTGGGCGCCACCTTGAGCTCATAGGAAATCCAGTCGCCGTCGGTTGCCCCAGTCGATCGGCCGACTAACGTTTGATTGTCCACCACGCTGGGCGTGGATTCTTGGAACTTGTGCGCCGTCTCCGACGCTTGCTCGCCCACCCGGACAAAATCGTAATTCGACGGATAACTTCGCAGCAGGCCGGCCGGCACCACCGTGCGCGTGGCGGGGGCAAGGATGTAGGCGTCGCCCGGAGTCTGGGCGTGGGTGGGCGGCACGGTCACAATCATGAGCAGCACCAAGCCTGCCACTGTTTTGTTAATTCGATTTTTCATATTAAAAAAATAGCGGGCCGCTCGTGTTCGAAGAGGCAGGGTGGAAACTCTCGGCGATAAGGATCTCCCACCGTTGTCGGTTCTCAATCGGTTCTCAATTACCCATCAATGCGGCATGCCGCTTCATGATTTCCTCTTTGTTTTGTCCGATGATTACGAACAGATCCATCGGCTGATCAGCATAACCATAGGAAAGCTTGAAGTGATTGGTCTTTCCAAGGATCAGGCCCGTCGGCTTGTTCACGTTTAGCAACATGCCGAAATTTCGGCTCGACCCAAAGCCGGGAACTTTCGATGGGACGTTCTTATCATACTGGCACTTGATGGCCTGCCCGGTTAAGTCCTCGCCATCCGCGAGCGAGAAGAACTGTTCATCTTTCTGCATTTGGAACTCCCAAGTCGCCATGGTATTTTCATAACCCACGCCACTCCCGTCCTGGAGCACTCCCTTGGTCCAGAGCCACTTGATCCCCATATTTTCTTTGTCGAACTTGAGCGGAATACCGTCGGTGGCCCACGTCCGCACGCTGAGCTCGTTGCCTTGGTCTTCAACGATCAAATCCGATACCTGCCCCAAGCGCTTAACGACCGGCATATGATCGGCCGGGGGAAATTCATTCCCCGCGCGCACGATCTGCATGCGCAGAACGTAGTGGTCATAGGCCGTTATTTTCCAACGCCACCCGGTGGTCGATTGGACCAACAGACTTTTGCCCACCATCTCATGGGAGGCGTATAACCCGCGCTGTTGCGGATCCGGCCTGATCTGCGGGCGCGCGGCACCTGGCGTGTAAGCGATCATCTTTTTTCTTTCCTCAATCGTATAAGGTTTGTCGGGATTGACCCTGAAGACCTCAGGCTTGAGTTCACCGCTCAATGCCTTCTGAATCGAGTCGGCAACCTTCCTGGCCAGGAATTGGTGACCGCCGTTGTCGCCGATAAAATGGACGTCATTCGACACCATATATTCAGCCATATGCGGTACCGCATATGAATAAAGGTCGTTGATCATCACCCCATTTTCTTTCATCACGACTTCGGCGATTTTGTTGTAGAGATACTCATCGCCCTTGTGGCGCCCGGGTGTGTCGGGAATCGGGGTGATGGTTCCCCAAATCAATTTATCCGTGCGTCCTTTTAGAATCCGCACCAACTCGCGCAGATTCCGCTCATACGTGGCAGGGTCCACCATCCGCTGGCCTTTGAGCGTGTCGTTAAAAAAATTACCCGTCGCGGTGTCGTATGAGATAATGCACATGTCCCAGAGTCCACAGTTAAAGTGGATCACATCCGCTTTGCCATCCCCGAGGAGCGTATTCAACGAGCGGTCGATCCCACTTAAGGTGATTTTACTGGAAAGGGCCGCGCCGATTTTGACGTCCACCTGGCCCTTGAGCAAATCCTTCAAGACGGTGGAATAGCCGCTGACGCAGATCGAGTCGCCGATGACCAATGCCGTGGGCAAGGGTTTTGCCGCCGACTCGGCCGCAACCAAACCCGTCACTGAGACAAAGAGCAGGAGGCCGGCTATGAATTTTTTTACGGGGTGGAGTTGGCTAATGAGAATTTTCATTCGGAGGTTCGTTGAGCGGAATTGAAAAGCTGACAAATGACCTGGGCATAGAGACGATGCGTGAAATCGTTGGGATGATTATAATTATTGCCGCTGAGGTCGGAGAACTCCTTGCGTTTGAGCAGCTCGGTAAACGGGGTGGTCACATCCGCGAGGGCGACGTTCGTGGTGACAAGATTTTTGAGCGCATCGCGATAGGCAAAGAATTTTTCCGGCACCTTGCCCTGCTGAAGTGCCTGAGTCATGAGGGAGACGAGGATGATGTCGGCATTCGGGACTGCGGCCTGGACGGCGACCATCAG
>JBIPMR010000631.1:0-3288 GCA_044369025.1 Luteolibacter sp. | reverse complement strand
GCTCATTTACATGCCGATGGTCCCGGAAGCCGCCATCGCCATGCTCGCCTGCGCCCGCATCGGTGCCGTGCACAACGTGGTGTTCGGTGGCTTTGCCGCGGAGGCCATCGTCGATCGCCTGGTGGACTCCGGAGCCACCACCGTCATCACCGCCGACGGCGGCTGGCGGCGGGGCAAGGTCGTGGCGCTCAAGCCGGTCGTCGATGAGGCGCTCGTCAAATACACCCACGTCAAAAGCGTGATTGTTCTGAACCGCTGTGGCAATGAGATCGCCATGGATGCCACCCGTGACAAGTGGTGGCACGACGAGGTCGCCCAAGCCTCCTCGAAACACGTGGCCAAAGGCTTCGATTCCGAGCACCCGCTGTTCGTGCTCTACACTTCCGGTTCCACGGGGAAACCGAAAGGCATTCTCCACACCTCCGGTGGTTACCTCACCGGCACCTATTCCACCTGCAAATACATTTTCGACATGCGCGACGAGGATGTTTACTGGTGCACCGCCGACGTCGGTTGGATCACCGGACATTCCTACATCGTTTACGGCCCGCTCGCCAACGGCGTCACCCAGGTGATGTATGAGGGCGCGCCGAACGCGCCGGATTTCGGGCGGTTCTGGAAAATGATCGAAGAATACGGCGTCACCATTTTCTACACCGCCCCCACCGCCATCCGCGCCTTCATCAAGGCGGGCGATCATTTCCCGGCCGCCCACGATCTGTCCTCGCTGCGTTTGTTAGGATCTGTTGGAGAACCGATCAATCCGGAAGCCTGGAACTGGTATCACCAACACATCGGCGGCGGCAAATGCCCGATCGTCGATACTTGGTGGCAGACCGAAACCGGTGCGATCCTGATTTCACCGATGCCCGGAGCCACTCCGTGCAAGGCCGGCACCGCCACCCTGCCGTTCTTCGGCATCGACGCGGCGATCCTCGACGACGCCGGCAACGAATGCAAAGCGGACCAGGACGGCCGGCTTGTCATCCGCAAGCCTTGGCCGTCGATGGTTCGCACCATTTACGGCGACAAGGACCGCTACAAAAAAACCTACTGGTCCGACTATCCCGGCCTCTACACCGCCGGCGACGGCGCACGCCGCGACAAAGACGGGAATTTCTGGATCATCGGCCGCCTCGACGACGTGCTCAACGTCTCCGGCCATCGCCTCGGCACGGCGGAAATCGAAAGCGCGCTCGTTTCCCATCCCGCCGTCGCGGAAGCGGCGGTGGTCGGCCGCCCGGACGAGATGAAGGGCCAGGCGGTGGCCGCCTTCGTCACGCTCAAAGGAAATTTCGAGGAGTCCGAAGAACTGCGCAAAGAGCTCATCGGCCATGTCGGCAAGGTGATCGGCGCGATCGCCAAGCCGGACGACCTCCATTTCGCCCCCGGCCTGCCGAAGACCCGTTCCGGAAAAATCATGCGCCGCTTGCTCAAAGAATTGGTCTGCACCGGCGTCGTTTCCGGCAATATCACCACGCTTGAAGACGTCACCGTCATTGAGAGCCTCCAGCGCAAGATTGCCAAGTAAGCCCCACCTTTCATGACTTCCACCCGCTATTTCATGGCCCGTTTCGGCCAAGCCTTCGGTTACTTCCGCAGAAACCAACGCATGGCCGATGCCGCCAGCGAGATGCACCTGCTGCGCGAGGCCGAAGCCCAGCTCGGCCTGGCCATCTGGGAAAAAGTCAAAGACATCGAGGAGCTCTCCGTCGAATACTGGAACCTCCGGAAATTCGTCAAAGAGCGCGACCTCATCCGCAAAAAACTCGACGATTGCCAAGCCCGGCTCGACCAGGCCCACGAGGAGCGCTCGAATCTGATCAACAATACTCCCGAACTCAATCAGGAGCTGATGGAGAAACGCACCATCATCCTCACCGAACTCGAGCAACTCGCCCGTCAGCGCGATGAGATCGTCGCCATCGCCCGCGAGGTCCGCCGCAATTATGACGGACTCAAAATGAAACTCGAAGTCCTCACCAAGGAGGCGGAGGGCTCCTCCGTCGACCAGGCCGAGATCGAAAACGTCAAATCCAAGCTGGGAGAACTGAAGGTGAAATTTTCCACCCTCAAACAACAACGCATCGAAATCGGCGAACAGCTCGGGCAGGGCGACGCGCGCATCGAAGAGGTGGAAGAGCAACTCAACCAGCGCCGGCAAGACCGCCGCCTGGACGCGTCCGAGGCCTTCCATGTCATCGGCGACGGCAACAAACAAATGTCCGTGCTGCGAGCCGAGAGCGCCGTGCTCGACACCCAAATGCGCCAGCTTTACGCGGAAATCGGCCGCTATGTCAGCCGCAATGCGAGCCATAACCCCGCCTGTGCCGGCGCCGCGGCGTCCAATCGCGGCCTCGTCGATGTGATGCGCGCGCTGCGCCGCTCGATCGCCCTCAATCACCGCCTCGCCGGCACCGCGTGAGCGCGGCGAGGTGAATCTCAGTCATCCGCGATCTGCAGCCGCGCCGGCCGCTTGAGCGGAATTCCCTCCTCCAGGTCGCCCAGGTCGAGGCTATCCAGCACATTTGTCCGCCGCCGGACAAAGCCGGGCTCGGTGGAAGTCGCCGCGAAACTCGGCACTTCGGTGTGGTAGGGATCGTCCCCCAACAACACCGGTTCCTTCGGCCGCACCGGCGCGGTATCGAGCGCGGGCAGATTGAGAATCGCCATGTCCGGGGAAATCCCCTCGCTGACCGCACCGGAGTGGATGTTGCAGAACGGCAGGTTTTCCGTGCCCTTGCGGAAAAACTCGTTCACCCCGGTGGAGCGTGAGCGCACCATGCCCGAGCCGATGTCCTCGACGTGCTCCTGGCAAAATTGGGTCGAGCGCTGGCCGGACACCGCACACACCGGCACCTCGATCACGCTCTCCGGCGGCAGCATTTTTTCGCCGCCGAAGGAGGGAGCCGCCGCGTTCATCGTCGCCTGCCACACCGGCATCGCCAAGTCACGGCTGAAGGCCCCCGGGTAAATCGGCTCGCCATTGCTCATCAGAAATCCCGTCCAGACCCCGCAGGTGATCCGCTTGTTGTAGCCGACGAACCAGCTGTCGCCAAAATCATGGGTCGATCCACCCTTGCCCGCCCCGTAGAACGGGTTTTCCACCAAACCGTCGAGCACCCCTTTGGAACTTCCCCGATAGAGCGAGCCGGCCATCAAGCTGTGCACCTGCCAGGCCGTCGCCTCATCGACGACCTGCTGCCGCGAAACCGGATTGCGCTGGCGGCGATAAGGCACCCGGCCCGAGGCGCTCTCGACGCGTTCGAGGTAATGCAAATCCGCGGG
>JBIPMR010000629.1:0-3295 GCA_044369025.1 Luteolibacter sp. | reverse complement strand
AACGCGTTCGCGGAAGCCGTCGATCGCCTTGCGCGTGGCTTCCACTGAGCCGTGGATAGCGACGAACTTCGACAGATCATACACCGAGAAGTAGGGACATCCGTCGACGGTGAGATAGGAGGGATGGGAAAAATAGCGCTCGATAATCAAGTCGGTGATGGAGAGGAACATTTTCGGAGAAACCAGCCCCGGGTAAAGCAGTTCCTTGCCGAAGCATCGCCCCATGGGATGGATGTTGATCCAGTCGTGGTTGGCCCACATGAGGGAGAACTCGATCCGGTTCACATTCCGCGCCTTGAGGAAACCCTGCTCCAGGCAACGTTCGAGGAAAGGTCCGTCCTCATAGTGATACCAGTCGAAAATGAAATGGTCGATGCCGTGATTCACGGCCGCGTCGATCTTCTGCTCCATCACCTGCGGGTCGGATTCGTCCTCGTGGCCCCAGAGAGGCACCTTCGGTTGTTGGTGGCCGGGGAAACGCGGGATGGCATGCCTGACCAACTGCCACTCGGTCCAACCGGGCCCGTGGATCTTCTCGTTGCGGGGGTCAACGTGATAGTTCGGAAAATAATAACAGCCGACCCGGATGCGGTCCTTGGATGAGGGATTCACTTGGTTGTTCGATGGCGGAGGATGATGTAAAAAGGAGATTCCGGCGGCTATCGGGGCGCAATCGCGCTCACGCGGCCCTGAAGGCGGCACACGGACCGCCAGTCAAGTGTCGACTGAACTGGCTGTTGCGGGATTCGATGCGACCGAAGCGCCGGGATTGTGAATGTTAGATTGACCGGCGGCGGCGATGCCAGACCCCGAGCGACGACAAACCAACGAGGGAAAGCAACCCACTGGAGGGTTCGGGAATGGCATCGAAGGTGATCAGCCCGAAGGGTGCCACGCTTTGCGTGCCGCTCAACTGCCAGACAGCGGCGGTGAAGCTTTCACCCGCACCCGCGGCAATGTCGAAAATGGCCATGTCCGGGGTGGCATCGCGGGTCAACAGGCTGGAGAAGACGGTTCCAGTGCTGTTGCTGTAAATGCTGACATAGTTCGGCGCATAAGTCCCACTGCCAGCGGTATCGACAGTGATACCGATGCGTAAGGTGGTCGCCGTGCCCACGGTGAACGAGAATGCTTCGCCGAAATATCCGTTGTTGGAGCCCGATGGAGTGTCGTAAGGACCGTTGGAGACCGCGACCGAGAGCGAGCCTTCCCGATAGAGGGCCGACCCGTCCGGTCCGCGGAAGATCGGATAGCCTCCGTAATTCACATAGGTTCCCGCCGCCCCCGTGATTGAACTCAGAAACACTGGCGCCAGATTCAAGGTAGGGTTCGATCCGGCGGAAACACCCAGATCGTTGCCGGCACCCACGCTCTCGCCGATGGACGCCGCGCCGGGATCCCACGGCATCGGGCGGATTTGATAGTAGCCGGCCGATCCGTATTTGTTGTCGCCGTCGATATCGTAGTTCTTCGCGACACTCGCATTGGACCAGTTTTGCACGAGAAAGCCGGTTCCTGCGTTGCCGATTTCCGTGCCAATAAAAGTGATGGTGGCGGCCATCGTGCCTTGCGCACTCAAATACCAAGCGGCAAGTCCGAGGTTAAGGATAGTGGATGATTTCATCAGATTGGATGGGAGTAATGTTGATTTGGAGTTATGGGTTTATTTTGAGTCGGAAGAAGTTCCTGGGTGCCGTCAGCGGAACGGACACGCTGTTGTTATCCACGCCGGGGACGGGATCCCATAGGTCGGAGTCGCCAAGATCGGTAGAGCTTTCAAGCGTCCAACCGATCGTTTCCGCCGGCCATGAGAGGACGAAATTGCCGTTTTCAATCGTGTAAGAGAGCACGGGCGGTTCACTGCTCGGAAGCAGATCAAACGTGATGAGGCTGAGAGCGGCGATCTGATACGGATGCTGCGTGGCAACATTCTGCCAGAGTCCGACAATGAAGGTGTCGCCACTATCGCCGGTGATATCGAAGAAGATCATGTCGGGGTTCCCGTCGCGAGTCAGCGCCGTGGAAAATACGGTGCCCGTGCTGTTGCTGAAAACGCTCGCATAGTTGGGAGCAAAACTGCCGTCGGCCACCGCATCAACCGCAAGCCCCAGGCGGAATTTGCCGGGCGCACCGAGGGTGAACTGAACCGGCACACCCACCCGGCTGGCGTCGCTCCCGGCGGGTGAGTCGTATGGGCCTTCAGTCACCGGCACCGAAAGCGCGCCCTGACGGTAAAGGGACGATCCATCCGGTCCGCGAAAAGTTGGATACCCTCCGAAGTTTACATAGGTTCCGGCTCCACCAGAGATGGAACTCAGGAACGACGGCACCAGTGCCAAGGTCGGGTCCGATCCGGCGGAGACTCCCAGGTCGTTTCCCGCGCCCTCGGCAAAGTCCGGCGCGGCGGAGGTGGGCCGGATTTGCCAGTATCCGGCCGAGCCATAAGCGTTGTTGCTGTCGCTGTCATGGCTTTTGGCAATACTCGCGTTGGACCAGTCATGCACCGGGTATGAGGTCCCGGTGCTTATTTCCGTGCCGACATAGGTGATGGTGCTCGACTCGGCGGTTTGCAAGAGCGCGGCTACCGCTCCCAGCGTGGCCAGACGGATCAGGTTGGGTGATCCCGGAATGGAATGGTTGCGTGGATTCATGGGTTTTTGGTGGCTTGTTGACGATATGAACGTGGTGGCTGGTGACCGTTTTAGTGTATCTTCGCTCCGGCGTTGAAACCTTGATATCCGCGCCGTAAATCCTTGCGGCAATGCCAAGCGCCCGACGGTCCGACGGCTTCCTATCCGCCGGGTTCTCCAGCCTTTTTCCGGCGTGGCGAGGTGACTGGCGGCGGCAGCCTTACCGTGGCCGGCTTCCGCGTCTCAGCAGTGTGCTTGCCGGGGATTAAATCATGCCGGTTGCCCGGCCGACCCGGCTGAGGGTTGAATGCGCTTTGCGATTCCGCAAGGCGGAACCTGTAGGATCCCGCTCTCTTGCACGCGGCCGCAAGTCCGGCACGCGGCCCTCAGGCCAAGGCCGGAGTCATCCCGCGCGGCCATTCCTCTTGAACCGGCTCGGGGAGATTCCGAATTCCTTGTGATACAGGGTACTGAAGTAATTGCTGTCGCCGAAGCCACAAGCGTAGGCCACCTCAGTGACGTTGGCTTTGGTGGTGAGCAGCATCGCCGCCGCTTTCTGCAATCGCACTTTCTTGAGGTATTCCATGGGTGCCATGCCCACTGCATGCTCGAACAACCGGAAGAAATGCCGTCGCGAGACGTGGCAGCACGCGGCGATATCGTCG
>JBIPMR010000630.1:0-3295 GCA_044369025.1 Luteolibacter sp. | reverse complement strand
AATGGCACTGTCAGTAGCGCAGGATTCTACCTCAGTGACACCAACGCCACGCTGACAGCCACCCCGCTTGCAGGCTACCTATTCGGCTCCTGGACCGGCGACGCTTCGGGTTTCACCAACCCGCTCACCCTCAACATGGACGCCGACAAGACCGTCGGAGCCACATTCGTCGAGGACACCCGCGACCCTGACGGCGACGGCCTGACGAACTACCAGGAAATCATCCTCCACCTGACCGATCCCGAACTGCCCGATACCGATGGAGACGGCGTGAACGATGGCCAAGAAGTCACCGATGGAACCAACCCGCTCATCACCGACAGCGACGGCGACGGCCTAAGTGACACCTACGAGCTGGTCTTCAAAGGCACGACCGACGCCTTCAATCCCCGCATCGGCGACCGGATCCGCTTCGACCTGCGCGAACTCGGGTTCCAGGGCACCTACAAGCTGGTCGGCAAGCTCCCTGTCGGCATGACCTTCAACGCCACAACCGGCGTGCTCGAAGGCAAGCTCACCGGCAAACCGTCCACCAGCTCGCTGACGATCCAAGTTCTCGAAGGCAGCACCGTCGTCCGCAGCATCCCGCTCAGCCTGCCTATCGGGGCCTTCCCGACCTCGCTCACCGGCAGCTGGCAGGCCTTGTTGGAAGACGCCAACGGCCTGCCACAAGGCCTGCTCACCGCCACCTTGTCGTCCCCCGGCAAATGGACTGCCACCCTCGATGTGGCGGGATCCACCACCATCCGCAAGGCCGCCGGCACCTTCGACCTCGACCCAGCGGCCACCAGCGCTTCGATGACGATGAACTTCCCCGCCGCGACCGGCCTGACCGCGCAAACGATGACCCTCAGCGTCAGCGGCCCCGACGCCCTGGCCAGCGGCACTCACCCGCAAGGCACCCTGCGCGGCTTCCGTCTCGCCCGCGGGGCCGAACTGCCTGCTGCCACCAAGGCGTTCACGATGGTGATCGACCAAGGCGAGCAGGACGGCTTCCTGATCCCGGCCGGCATGGGCTGGGCGACCGGCGTGATTTCGACCAAGGGCAGCATCACCCTCAGCGGCCAACTCGGCGACGCTCAATCGATCAAGGGAAGCATGAAGCTCGGTGCCACAGGCCAGGCCCTGCTCTGGCTGAAACCCTACCGCAACCTCTCGTCGCGGATCGGCGGCGTGGTATCCCTTCAAGAGACTGGCGGAGTTCCGCAAACCGCCCTGAGCCGGACCGAGAGCAAGCTCTGGTGGTATCGGGAAGCTGACACCTCCGAGCTGTCATATGCCAGCGGCTTCGGACCGCTTCCGGCCGAAGTGGGAGTCCGTCCGCACACGGTGACCACCAACTCAGCGGCCCTGGCAGCAGCCCTGAACCTCAGCCAGAACCGCTTCGGGAACGTCGTCTTCGAGGGCGGCGGCTTGCCCGAGCCTGCATGGACGAACGCGCTCCCGGAGTCCTTTGTCATGGACGCTTCCTTCAACCTGGCCGCAGTCCCAATCCCAGGCCGCCTGATGGCTCCATGGCAGGGCAGCATCAACGCGAAGACCGGCAGCTTCAGCGGCACGCTCGATGTCGCCGCCTCCGCCAGCGGCATCCTCCTCGGCAATGCTGCGGTCAGCGGCGTCCTCTTCCCATCAGCGGAAGTCGACGCGGTGGTCGGAGCCGGCCTGGTGAAGATCCCCGTGGCGGGCAGGCCGGGAGCATTCAGGACCGGAGCCGTGATCTTGTCGCGCTGAGCCGTTCGCCCCCTACCCCATCCACATCTCCAGATCCCCCATCGCCGCCCTGACGCTCCCTTGAGCCCCCTCCGCGATCTGGCGGGTGATGGTGATGGGGGCGGGCCACCGCCTCGCGAGGAATGCCGCGAGAACCTCGTTTTCCGGGGCTTGGAGTCGGACCGATTGGAAGCGGGTTTGCCTAACGGATCACCGGCTTGTCTTTCGCCCGAGGCTGCCGACGTTCCGGGAATAGCGCCTGTTTCGCCTCAAGGCTCAGACCCTCGTAGATGACCCCGGTCAAGTCCCGAAGCCGCGCCGCAACCCTAGATTTCGGGTTCCAACCATAGACCAAGGTGCGCCCCTGCCGCTTGCAGACGATGGCCCCGGAGCGCTCGAAGCGGTCGAGTTGGCGCTGGACCGCATCCAGCGAAACACCAAAGTCCCTCGCGATCGCCCGTCCGTAGGATTCCCCGTCATGAAACAAGGCGAGCAGCACCGCCTCGGCGGCCTTGCCTCCAAACAGATCTTGAAGCGCGGTCGAAATCACGACCGAACAATCCGGTCAAATGACCGGCAAATCAAATCAATTCATCACCATGCAAGAACCGGACTGGATTGACTGCACCGAAGCGGAGCTGTGGCAATACGTGGCCTGGCACCTCGAAGGAGAGGGAATCCGGTCCGTGCTCGTCGGCGGCGCGGTCGTGGCCATTTACACCGAGGGCCTTTACCGCTCCGGCGACCTGGACATGGTGCCGGACGAGATCGGTCGGCAGCGCCTGGAGGAAGTCCTCTCCGCCATCGGATTCAAGCCGACCAAGTCCCGCTACTTCAAGCACCCGTCCTGCCCGCACTTGTTCCTCGAGTTTCCGCGCGGACCGGTCGAGATCGGCGAACAGTTCCCCGTGATTCCGGACGAGATCGAGGTGGAAGGTCGGGTCCTTCGCTTGCTGTCGCCAACCGACAGCGTCAAGGACCGCCTGGCCGGCTACATCCACTGGAAAGCCCGCGCCAACTTCGATCAGGCATTGCTCATCTTCAGACGTCAGCAAGGGCGCGTCGATCTCGAGTCGGTCAGAGCGTGGTGTGAGGCGGAAGGAGGCCTCGCGGCCTTCGAGGAACTCTCCATTAAGCTCGCGGAAGCCGAGTCCGCCGAGCTCTGATCCCCTACCCCATCCACATCTCCAGATCCGCCAGGGCGGCCCGGACATTGCCTTGGGAGCCTTCGGCGATCTGGCGGGTGATGGTGATAGGGACCGCCCACCGCCTCGCAAGGAAGGCCGCGAGAACCTCGTTTTCCGGGGCTTGGAGCCGGACCGATTGGAACCGGGTTTGGAAGCGCTCGGTCAGGCTGCCGAGATCGAGGTTCGTGGTGCCGAGGAACGCATTGCCCGGCCGCATCCGGTCGAGGTAGGTGAGCAGCATGTCCTGCGCGTCCTTCGAGCAGCGGTCGAGCTCATTGACCACTTTGACCGACCAGGAACCGAAGAGCGATCCATAGGCGAGCGAGCGTGTCCATTCGCGGGCGAGTTCGAGCCCAACCTCCTTCCCGTTGACGTCCTCGATGGCGACCGAGTGACTG
>JBIPMR010000627.1:0-3297 GCA_044369025.1 Luteolibacter sp. | reverse complement strand
CGCGGGGAGCAAGTCTGCATCTACGGCGACTACGATGTGGACGGGGTGACCTCGATCACGTTGATGCGCCGGATTTTACGGGCTTATGGGTTGGAACCGCGCTACTTCATTCCGCGACGGGGGCCCGAGGGCTACGGGTTGAGCACGGCGGCGCTGAAGCGCTGCATGGAGGAGGGGCCCAAGCCGGATTTGCTGATCACGGTGGATTGCGGGACGGTCTCGATCCCTGAAGTGGCGGCGCTGCGGGCGGATGGGATCGACGTTTTGATCGTGGATCACCATGAGCCGGAGTTGGCGGGGAGGCCGGATTGCTGTGCGCTGGTGAATCCGAAATGCGGCACCGAATTCACCTATCTGTGTGCGGCGGGAGTGGTTTTCAAATTGGGGCATGCGTTGTTGAAAACGCGGCCGGTGGATTTGGATTTGAAAGAACTGATCGACTTGGTGGCGGTGGCGACGATTTCTGACATCGTTCCGATGGTTGGCGAAAACCGGCTGATGGTGCGGCATGGCTTGAAGCATCTGCCGAACACTCTCAATCCGGGCCTGCGCGCGCTCCAGGAAATCACCGGGATGAACGGCAGCGCGACCTCGATGGACGTCGGCTTCCGCATCGGCCCGCGCTTGAATGCCGCCGGCCGGATGGACGCGCCGGAAGTCGCCTTGGAAATTCTGATGACCGACTGCCGGAGAACCGCGCACGATTTGGCGGTCAAACTCGACGCCTACAACAAGGAGCGCCAAACCCACGAAGGCCTGATCCGCCGCGAAGCCGTGGAAATGCTGACCCGTGATTTCGATCCGGAGCGCGATCCGGTCATCGTCCTGGGTTCGCGCGCCTGGCACCACGGGGTCGTCGGCATCGTTGCCTCGCGGTTGATGCGGCAGTATTACAAGCCGACGTTCGTCGTCGCGATTGACAAGGACGGTGTCGGCAAAGGTTCGGGCCGGAGCATTGCCGGCATCTCGTTGGTGGACGCGATTCGAGCCTGTGAAAACGACATCAAGGCCGGCGGCGGGCACGCGATGGCCGCAGGCCTCTCGATCGAAGAAGGAAAAATCGACGAGTTCCGGAAAAACTTCGCCGACTATGTTCTCACCAACAGCGACCCGGAACAACGCCGGCCGACGTTGACCTACGACGCCGAAATCTCCTTCGACCAACTTTCCCTGGAGTTTCTCGCCAGTTACGACCTGCTGCAACCCTTCGGCAGCGGCAATCCCCAACCGGTTTTCATTTCCCGCGAGGTCGGCCTGAGCCGTTCGCCGTTGCACATGAAGAACAACCACCTGCGTTTCATGTTGCGCCAAGGCTACCACGAGCAGGACGCAGTCTTCTTCGGCGGCGGCGAGTATCCGCTGCCCGATCCGCCGTGGGACATTGCTTTCACCATCGACCGCAACACCTTTCGCGGCCGGACGACCCTGCAATTGATCATCCAGGATGTGCGGGCGGCTGAAGGGACCGGTTAAACCTTCCGCAAGGCGCCGGTGGAGTCGCCGAAGCGTTTTTCGTTCACGCCGAATTCCGCCAACATGCGGAGATAGAGGTTGGACATCGGAACGTCTTCGCCGAGATCGACGTGGCGGCCGGGGGTGAAGGCTCCGCCTGCGTTGCCGGCGACGACCACTGGCAGATCGTTGTGGTTGTGGCGGTCGCCATCGGAAATGCAGCCGCCGTAAACGATCATCGAATTGTGCAGCAGCGACTTGCCATCGACGTCCGGAGTGTTTTTCAACTTATCGAGGAAATAGGCGAGTTGCTGCATGTAGAAGAGATCGATTTTGGCGAGCTTTTCCAGGTTACCGGTTTTTTTCTGGTGGTGGGAAATGCTGTGGTGGCCGTCGGACACGCCGATGTCCTTGAAGGAGCGGTTGCTGCCGTCGTGGGCCATCAGGAAGGTGGAAATCCGGGTGGAGTCGGTCTTGAAAGCGAGCACCATCATGTCGAGCATCAGGCGCAGGTGTTCCTCGTAGCTGTCGGGCTTGTCCTCGGGAGCGGGCACGCCGGGATCGACCGGGAGGCCCATCGCTTCGGCCTTTTCGATCTGGCGCTCGATCTCGCGGACGCCGGTGAGGTATTCATCGAGCTTGTGGCGATCGCCGCGGCCGAGGTATTTGCGCAGCGCCCTGGCGTCTTCCGAGACGAAATCGAGCACCGATTTTTTCGCGGCGTAGCGCTGGCCGAGGTTGTCGGCGCGTTCCTTGGCGGTGCCGGCGCCGAACAGCCGCTCGAACACGGCACGGGGATTGGACTCGGGGGTCATCGGCTGGTTTTCCGAGCGCCACGAGAGGTTGAACTGATAGGCGCAGGAGTAGCCGGAATCGCACTGGCCGGACTTGCGCACGCCGTCGGCGGAAAGTTCGAGCGAGGGCAGGCGGGTGAGCGATTGCGCGGCTTGGGCGGCGATTTGATCGACGGAAACCCCGAGATTGATGTCGGATCCGGCGGTTTTGCGGGCGCGGGCGGAGGTGAGGAACGTGGCAACGCCGCGGGCGTGGTCACCAGCACCATCGCCGCCGCCGGTTGCGTTTTTTTGCTCGAAGCCGGTGAAGATCTGGAAGTCATCGCGGAGGGCCTCCATCGGTTTGAAGGTTTCGCCGAGTTTGTAGCTGGAGCTGCTGCCCTTCGGCCGCCAATGTTCCAGGTTCACGCCATTCGGGATGTAAAGGTAGGCCATCCGCAAAGGCGCGCCGCTGGCGGTGGTGCCGATGGCGCGTTGGGCGGTGGCGGCGAGCAGCGGACGGAACGAATCGAGGGCTGGCAGGGCGATGCTCGCGCCGAGGCCACGCAGGAAACCGCGGCGGCTGGTGCCGGTGAAGGGATGTTGGCTCATGGAGTTAGGGAGTGGTTTTGGGGGCTGGGGATCAATCGTCGCCACGGCGTTTTTGGAAAGGCGCGCTTTCGACGATGCCTTGGATCAATTCGCGGAGTTGGCCGTTGTTTTTTGCCATGCGCTCGGTGAGGAGCGAAATGGTGGTGGAATCGTAATACTCAACGCCGCGGCCGATGGCGTAGGTGAGCAGTTTTTCGGAAATGCAGCGGTAGAAATCCTGTTTGCGTTGGCTGGCGAGCAAATCTTTCAACGCGGCGACATCGTTGAATTTCTCACCGGTGACCAATTGGCCCGAGGTGTCGATCGGTTTGCCATTTTCCCGGGTGCGGAATTGGCCGAGCGCGTTGAAATTCTCCAGGCCCAGTCCGATCGGGTCCATGCGGGCGTGGCAGCCGCGGCAGTCGGGGTTTTTGCGATGGATTTCCATCATTTCGCGCATCGTCGGGTCCTTTTTGACCGA
>JBIPMR010000628.1:0-3297 GCA_044369025.1 Luteolibacter sp. | reverse complement strand
ACTTCGCCTTAAGGATTTTCCAACGTTCATGGGTTTTCTTTGGAATCAAGGGTTCGTTGATCGGCGATCGGCGGCCCGATTTCCCGATACTCTCGGGCCATGAAATCCACCCCGGATGCGGGATGATTTCCGCAGGGATTTTTCGCGGTCTTGTCAGCGGAATCTCCTTCGCCGCCTGCAAGTTTCAACGCCACGCCGGGAATCCGCAAAATCCAGTCATGAAAACCTTATCAAACACGCTGCTCTTGTGGACGCTGGCGTGCGGCGCGGGCCAGGCATTTCCGATTCCGCTGCCATCGCCGGTCCCGGCCAATGAAACGCCCTTCGCCAACCTGCAGCCGGGCCAATATGCGGTGTTGAAGAACATCACCACCAACAATCCCGCCAATGACCACAAGGCCTGCGCCATCCGTCTCTCGCAGAAATTCGACAAGTCCGGCCAGGCGGCGGTGATCTATGTCATCAAGGAGGACATCCTCCCGCCCACCGACGGGCAGTGGAACTGGATTGATAAATACAACATCGTGCTGGTGAACCTCGGTCTTTGGGACAACCAGCCGTTCTATACCGAAGGCTACGACGAGGCGGATATCATGATCGACAACGGGATCATCCCGATGATGCAGGGTGCCCGCTATCTGGTGGAGAAATACTACCATCCGGATCCCGAGAAATTCTACGTCTCCGGCTGGTCCGTCGGCGGCGATTTGTTCACCCTGATGACCACCCGCCCCGAGTGGCGCGGGGTGATCAAAGGTTTGATCGGCACGCCGGGTGTGGCCATTGTTTCCGGCGATCCGACAAGCGTCCCCATCGCCGAGCGTGGCTGGGTGAAATACTTCAACGGCTGCGGCACTCTAGACGGTGCGGAGCGGTATTGCGAGGATGCGGAAATCCTGCGCCTGGCCGGAGTGAAGGCGAACAACACGGTGCTCTACGGCCAGGGACATTCCACCGGCGAGCCGATCCGCGAGCCGGGCTATCTCTATTTCCGCGGCCGCGGGCTCAATGTCGAGTATTGGGATGGAGCCAACTTCGGCACCTTGCTCTCCGGGGCTAACGGCACGCGCCAGGAAGCATCGCTCAATTTCTCTTGGGCGGACTTGAAAACCTACGAATACGCCCCCGCCCTGCAGCGGTTCTCCAACTACTCGATGCGCTTCACCGGCTCGATCCAGCCACGCTTCACGGAGACCTACACCTTCCACGCCACCGCCGACGACGGTGTGCGGGTGTGGGTGAACAACAACCTGATCATCGATCAATGGCTGGTGCAAAGCGCGCCTGTCACCAGCACCGGCACGGTGTCTCTTGTCGCGGGCCAGGCGGTTCCTATCAAAGTGGAGTATTTCCGCGCCACCGGTCCCGGCACCCTCAAACTTGAATGGTCGTCCGCAACCCAGGCGCGCGAAGTGGTGCCCACCCTGCGGACGTTTTATGGTCCTGCCAGTTCGCTGCCGTCCGCCACCCCCAACCACGGTGCATGGAGTAAAGCCAGTAGCATCGGCGCATGGCTGGACACCACCTCGTGGACAAGTGGCGTGACCGCCTTCGGCACCGGGAACACCGCCACCTTCACCAATGACATCGCCGCGAATCAAATCATCTCGGTGAATGGTGACATTACCATCGGCGGAATCACGATCAGCGATGACGGTGCCGTTCCCGCAGTCCGCACCTTTTCTACCAGTGAGGACGGACTGATCAATCTGCAGCCGTCCAGCGGCGCCTTCTCAACGATCTCCGTCCGCGAAGGACAAGCGGTCATCAATGTCCCGCTCTATGGATCGCAGGGCCTCCTGAAATCCAACGCCGGGACGCTTCTCCTGAATGCGGATTCCGTCTATCCGGGCACCACCCGCGTCGAAGGTGGCAGCTTGCGGGTTGCGGGGAAATTCACCAGTCGCAGGGTCGAACTGGCTAACAACGCGGTGTTTGAACTCTTCTCCAACAGCACGCTCAACTTCCACTCGCCCAACGCTGCGAAAACGGTCGTCACCGGCAGCGGAACATTCCGAAAATCCGGCACCGGTATGGTGCAACTTTCCGCCGACGGCCAGGGCTGCGTCATCTCGCTGCAAGCCGGATCGCTATTGGATCTCACCGGTGGCATCTTGAGAAACGGAACTTTCAATAACTCGGACTGGACCCGGAATTTCTCATCACTCGCACTCGGCACGGGCACGATTCTCGATGTCTGGAATGGCGGCCCGATTCGGGTCGATGCTCTAACCGGCACCGGCGCCGTCACCAACGGCCTCAACGGCGGCACCACCTCGCTCACGCTCGGCGTGGCGAATGGATCGGGAACTTTTTCAGGAACCATGCGCGCCGTCGGCCTCACGGTGATCAAAACCGGCACCGGCACCCAGACCTTGTCGGGACCCGCCGCCAACATGGCGGGCACGACAGTCAATAACGGCAAACTCGTCGTTTCCGGAAGTGGTGCCAACGCGCTCGGCACGGTCAGCGCCACCGGAACCGGCCAACTCCGCCTCGGCTGGCAGCTCGCGGCTAACAGCACTTCCACCGGAGCCAACACTTTCAGCGCCGGCAGCTTCGCCGCCAACGCCAACGCGGTGATCAATGTAACGCTCAATCCTTCTGCCAGCGCCGTGGCATTGAACAACGTTTTTTGGACGCAGCCCCGGTCCTGGACGGTCCTCACCACCACTTCCACCAGCGGCACCATCGCTCTGGGAGCCGTCTCGCCGGACCCTGCGGATCGCGCCGCATCCAACTACGGAACCTTCGCCGTGCAGACCGTCGGCACCACCACCCACCTGACATGGACACCCCTGCCGATCCTCACCTGGAGGCTTCAGAAATTCGGCGCCAATGCCTCGAACGCGACCATCGCGGGCGACCTCGCCGATCCTGACCGCGATGGACTGGCCAATCTCATCGAATTCGTCATCGGCGGCCAACCGGACCCGGCGGTGGCGGGTGCGAATTCCAATCATCTATCACCCACGGCGTCGATCGTCGGAAGTGATCTGGTTTTCACCTTCCGCCGCAGTGCGGTTTCACTCAGCCAGCCGGGCCTCGCGATCAAGGTCGAATACGGCTCCGGGCTCACGGGATGGCAAACCGCAACCGCCGGCACGAACGGCGTCACCACCGCCGTCACCAGCGGGATTGAACCCGGCATCGACGAGGTGAAGGTGCGGATTCCGCGTTCACTCGCACAAGACGCGAAGTTTTTCGTCCGGCTCAGCGTAACCATGCCGTGATCAGATTCATGATAGAACCCAATCGGAGAGATGCTTGTCGCTGGCTGAACCAAAAAGCCGGTGC
>JBIPMR010000626.1:0-3300 GCA_044369025.1 Luteolibacter sp. | reverse complement strand
CAAGCTTGAATCCAGCGATCCTTCCGATAGGGAGACAAGACCCTTGCCATCCCAATTTTCATTCATTTTCGATGCCCAATCTTCCTTCCGAACTTCTTGGAATCCTGCCGTCCCTCGAGGTCCTTCCTTTTTTTGCGAGCGATCCGCTCCAACCCCTGGCTCACCGCGATTTTCCTTTCCAGCTCAAGGCCTACGCCAGTTACGGGGAAATCAGCCGCAGCCTGCTAACCCGCAAGCTCATGGGCGGCATCATCCCGTGGGAAATTTTCATCGCCGACGTGCTGGCGCTGCCGGGTCAACGCGCCCGTTGGAAAATCCCCATTTTCCTCAACCCCTGCCCGACGGAACTCGTTCTGCGAGAGTCGGTTTACAAGACGTTTTACCCGCCACAGGGCGGCAGTCCGACCCGCCTCCCACCCCGCCTGACCGTCGGCGTGGAGAGCCAGAATTCCCTCACCAAGGCCCAGTCGCGCGACTGGCTCGGCCACTGGAAAAACGGCCGCTCCACCGAGCTCACCTTTAAAATGCTGCCCATGGACATGATGATCCACGCCCTCAAGGCCGAGGCGCTCGACGCCATCATCGTCCCCTCTCCCTGGGGTATCCATGCGGAATCCACCGGGCTCGGCAGGCGCGACCTCCGTTTCAGCCCGGGAAAATTCGCCCAACGCCTGGTCATGGTCTGCCACCGCGAGTTTCTCGAGCAGCATCCCGAACTCTGCCAAACCCTCGCCCAAGGCATCGCCGCCGGCAGAACCTTGCTCACCCATCCCGCGACGTTCACCAAGTCGATCGAACGGATGTCCCGATGTGGCAAACCTTTGGTCCCGAGCGGCATCCTTGAGAGAGCGGCGGACCTGCATTCATTCGCCTCGCTGAACAAGGACACCATCCCGGACGTGTCAAAGCTCCTCGCGGAACTCATGGCCCTCAATGACTTCTCCGTCCTCCCCAGCCAGGTCGCCCCGAGCGAGCAAACCGCCCGCCTGCTGCTCCCCGCCTAACCAGGATCTCCTGACTGACTGGCGTCTTCCGAGAACAAACTCAGGAACACCTCCGCCACCCAGGTCAACGGCCGGTTGGGTTCCCACCACGCGCAGCAGGTCCTCCGCAGCTTGAGTCCGGGCAGCTTCAGGCACACCAGCGCGCCCTCCCGCACCGACTCGCCCGCCGCCCGTTCAGGCAGAAAGGCGATGCCTTGTCCCTGTCTTGCCAGATCGAGCGCCACCCGCGGATCGGGCAGAATCCATTTCCGCAAATCGCCTTCAGTCCTGCCGTCTAACTGCTGTGCCAGCGATTTGAAAATCCAGCGGTCCTGGAAAATCAACAGGCTCTGCCGCAACTCCGGCACCGAAATCCGCGTCTTCTGCCCCAACCGGTGAAACGGCGCCGCATAGGCGTGGAAATCCTCGAATGCCAGATCCCGCCGCACCATTTCCGGCGGAACCCGTTCCCGATAATCCACCTCGAAATCCACCCGCTTGTCCGGTGAGTGGCAGCCGTCTTCTCCCCTCACCACCATTTCAAAATCAGCGGCCGGAAAACATTCGTGAAACGTCGATAACGGACCCGTCCGCAGGACCCCCAGCAAGGTCGAAGGTAGCCCGAAAACCACACTCTCCACCCGCCCGTCCAGCGCCGCCAACTCACTCTTCATCGAGGACATCCTCACCAACAGGTCCTCCACCATCGGCAGCAGGCGGACCGCCGCCCCGGTCGGCTTGACCTGCGGCCCCAGACGCCGGAACAACGAGCAGCCGAGGTCCTCTTCCAGCGACTTCATCGCATGACTGATCGCCGAAGGACTGACGGATAAAATCTGGGCCGCCGCCGCAAAACTGCCCTCCCTCACCGAGGCGTAAAACATCTGGAGCCGCTTCGAATCCACGATCCCCGGATCAATCACCAGCGGCTCCCGCAACGCGTCCGGGCTATCGTGAATCCTATTCAGCATGTTCTGTCCCATCTGGCAGCAAAGCGCGTGCCAAGCGCCGCCGCAACCTTGATTCTCCCTCCCGCCGCCACCGGTCATGGTGAATCGATTTCAACCCTCCTCCCATCCACATGGCACAAGCGGTGCAACCATCCCCTTGTCGTGAAGCTATCAGTCACCGGTTTCACGACCACCGCCAGACAACGACTCCGAACCATGAAAATAAAATCAATCAGCCACCACTTCCTGAAGGTTGCCGCCCTCGCACTTGCGACGGTGACGGCGACCGCGCAGGACAAGCTCCCCACCGCCGTGGTCAACACCACCGGACTCGCCGTCACTGACGACACCGTGACCGTCGGCCAGTTGCACTCGGCGACCGGCACCATGGCCATCAGCGAAACCGGCTCCATCCAGGCCGAGCAGCTTGCCATCGACCAGATCAACGCCATGGGCGGGGTTCTTGGCCGACAGATCAAAGTCATCAAGGAGGACGGAGCCAGCGACTGGCCGACCTTCGCGGAAAAGGCCAAAAAGCTGCTTGTGAGCGACAAGGTCGGCACCGTCTTCGGCTGCTGGACCTCCGCCTCGCGCAAGGCCGTGCTTCCGGTCTTCGAAAAGGAAAACGGGATGCTCTACTACCCGACCTTCTACGAGGGCCTCGAGCAATCCAAGAATGTCATCTACACCGGCCAGGAGGCCACCCAGCAGATCATCGCCGGCCTCGACTGGATCGCCAAGGAGAAGAAGGCGAAGACCTTCTATCTGGTCGGCTCCGACTACATCTGGCCGCGCACCTCGATGAAGATCGCCCGCAAGCACATTGAGAACGTTCTCAAGGGCACGGTGGTCGGCGAGGAGTTCTACGCCCTCGGCACGACCTCGTTCGGATCCCTGATCAACAAGATCAAGCTCAAGAAACCGGACGTCATCTACGCCGCTGTCGTCGGAGGATCGAACGTCTCCTTCTACAAACAACTCGCCGCCGCGGGCATCAACGGATCCAAGCAAACACTCCTCACCATCTCGGTGACCGAGGACGAGGTGCTCGGCATCGGCGGGGAAAACCTCGCGGGCTTCTACTCGGCGATGAAGTATTTCCAAAGCCTCGACAACCCGAACAACGTGGAATTCGTCAAAGCCTTCAAAGGCAAATACGGTGCCGACAGTGTGATCGGCGACGTCACCCAGGCCGGCTACCTCGGCCCATGGTTGTGGAAGGCAGCGGTCGAAAAGGCCAAGAGCTTCGACATCGATAAAATCGTCGAAGCCTCGCCCGGCCTCGAACTGACCACCGCCCCCGAGGGCTATGTGAAACTCCACCCGAACCATCACCTCTGGAGCAAGCTCCGGATCGGTCAATGGCA
>JBIPMR010000624.1:0-3309 GCA_044369025.1 Luteolibacter sp. | reverse complement strand
GCAAACTTCCGCCGTGACCGTCAACACGGGCGCAACCCTCATCCACCCCGGCAGCGTCACCGGCAACGTCACCATCGCCAACGGGGGTCTCGATGCACCGGGCGCCACACCAAGCCCGCGCAGCATCGCCGGCAATTACACTGTCGCGAGCGGCGGCACACTTCGCGTCTTGATCGACGGCAGCACCGCAGGCACCCAGCATGATCAAGTCATCGTGAGCGGCACCGTTACGCTCGGCGGCGCACTCGACGTGATCACCGGCACCAACCTCGTCCCCGGCAGCACTTTCCGCATCCTCGACAAGGCCGGCACCACGCCGACAACGACCACCTTCGCCGGCAAAGCCGAGAACAGCACCTTCGTCAACGCCAGCGCTTACACCTTCCGCATCAACTACAACGCCGGCACCGGCAACGACATCGTCCTCACCCTCGTCACCAGTCCCATCGAGCAATGGCGTTTCACCCACTTTGCTTCCATGTCCAATGCCGGCCCCGGCCTCGACACTGCGGACAATGACGGTGATGGCAGCACCAACCTGATGGAATACGCGACCCGGATGGACCCGAACGTGAGTGACACCCTCCCACAGTCCGCCACGAAACATGCCAGCACCATCGACTTCATCCACACCAAAAACAAGTCCGCCACCGATGTGACCTTCACGGTGGAGTGGAGCGACACGCTCGACAACGGCTGGAGCACCACCGGCGTCAGCGCACCGGCGATCCTCAGCGACAACGGCACCACGCAGCAGATCAAGGTCACCGTCCCTGCGGATAGCGGAGTCACACGGCGCTTCGTGCGTTTGAAGGTGACGCGGCCTTGAGACCGGATCGTGGCGACCGCGAATTCTACGTTCGATGGGGCGGTTCGCGGGTTTTTCGTGGGTTTTTCGCGGGTTTTTCGCGGGTTTTTCGCGGACCGCCCGGACCGCCCCGCGACTTTTGATGCCTACCACGCGCTGCCGGAGCACCAGGGATCCTGGGTTTCCACGGGGGTGTCCGCACCTGTCGGGGTGGCGAAAATGGAGCCCGAGAGCATCGATTTCGAAATCGACCTCATCGGAGGCGGCGCCCGGCACGGCAAGTGCGTTGGCGAATGGGTGCCTGCCGGAGCTTCTCTGCGGTGGAGAGGATGAGGCGGCCGCGGCTGTCACCACTCATCCCCTTTTCCGCTGGAACAGGACCTGCGAGTTCGATTCGTTCAGGCGGTGGGGTTTGAGTTGAAACTGCGGCAGGATCCGGACGAAGCGCGCGGCGCTTTCGGCTGCCCAATTCAACATTGGCGTTGGCGTTTTCCCGATTTCACTTCACTGTTCGAAAGAACTCATGGAACTGAAGTCGAAACTCGCCATCCTCGCCGACGCCGCCAAATACGACGCCTCCTGCGCCAGCTCCGGCGCGGTGCGCGGGAATTCGCGGGACGGCAAAGGCGTCGGCTCCACCGGCGGCGCGGGCATCTGCCACAGCTACGCGCCGGACGGGCGCTGCATTTCCCTGCTGAAATTGCTGCTGACCAACGTCTGCATTTACGACTGCCACTACTGCATCAACCGCCGCTCCAGCAACGTCCGCCGCGCGGCCTTCACCGCCGAGGAAGTGGTGAAACTCACGCTCGATTTCTACAAACGCAATTACATCGAAGGCCTGTTCCTCAGCTCCGGCATCATCCGCAGCGCCGATCACACGATGGAGATGGTCATCGACGTCGCGCGCACGCTGCGCGAAGTGCATGATTTCCGCGGTTACATTCATTTGAAAACCATCCCGGAGGCGTCGCCCGAGTTGATCGAAACCGCCGCGCGCTATGCCGACCGCATCAGCATCAATCTCGAACTCCCCACCCAACAAAGCCTCGATCTGCTGGCCCCGGAAAAGAACCTCAACCGCACCCGCCTCGCGATGGGCCATATCCGCGGCAAGCTCGATGAGGCGCACGCCCGCCGCAAGGATGGCGACAAAAAACTCCGCCACGCCACCGGCCAGAGCACCCAGGTGATCGTCGGCGCGGATGCCTCGACCGATGCGGATTTCCTCGCACGTTCCGACGAGCTTTACACCGGCTACAAGATGCGCCGGGTTTACTACTCCGCGTTCAGCCCGATCCCCGAGCCGTCGAGCATCCTGCCGCTCAAATCGCCGCCGCTGGTGCGCGAGCACCGGCTCTATCAGGCGGACTGGCTGATGCGCTTCTACGGCTTCAAAACCTCGGAAATCCTCACCCCGGAAACGCCCCATCTCGATCTGGAGCTCGACCCGAAACTCGCCTGGGCGTTGCGAAACCGCCAGGATTTCCCGGTCCATGTGCAAACCGCCAGCCGCGAGAATCTGCTCCGCGTGCCCGGCCTTGGTGTTAGAAATGTCGATCGCATCCTGCACATCCGCCGCTTCTCGCAGATCCGGCTGGCGGATCTGGTGCGGCTGCGGGTCTCCTTGCCGAAGGTCCAGCCGTTCCTGGCAACGGCGGATCACAACCCCTCGTCCTATCTGTTGGACTCGGACCGGTTGCGCGCGCGCTTCCTGCCGAAGCCGCAACAACTCGAGCTTTTTTCCCCCGATGAGGTGCGTTGATCCCGGCGGCGATTTCGATTCGTGGCGCGAGGCGGCGCGGCGGATGCTCGACCAGGACGTCCCGCCGCAGGAAATCCTGTGGGAGGCGGACCGCGGGCTGTTTGCGGCGGAATCGCTCAAGGAAACCCCGCCGCAGCGGCCGTGCAAGGTGCCGGCGGCGTTTGTGGAGCTGGCGAAAAACGTCGCCTGCCACCGCGATCCGGCGCGCTGGGGCCTGCTCTATCAAATACTCTGGCGCATCATCCGCGGCGGCGAGCGCCACCTGCTGGCCATCGCCAGCGATCCGGACATGGCCCGGGCGCGGCTGTTGGAAAAGAACGTGCGCCGCGAGATCCACAAGATGCACGCCTTCGTGCGTTTCAAATTGATCGATACGGATGCGGCCGGCCGCGAACGCTACGCCGCGTGGTTCGAGCCGGACCACTTCATCATCGAGGCGGGCGCGCCTTTTTTCCGCAATCGTTTTGCGAATATGGATTGGAGCATCTTCACGCCGAAAGGCTGCGCCCATTGGAACGGCGCGCGGCTCACGATCACCCCCGGCATCCCTGACAATCCGGTGGAGGATCCCGATGCGCTTGAAGAAGCCTGGCGCACTTACTATCGCAGCATCTTCAATCCCGCGCGGCTGAAGGTGAAGGCAATGCAGGCGGAAATGCCGAAGCGTTATTGGAAAAACCTGCCCGAAGCGGATTTGATCGAAGAACTCATCGGAGGCAGCAAACAACGCCTCACC
>JBIPMR010000625.1:0-3309 GCA_044369025.1 Luteolibacter sp. | reverse complement strand
GCCGCCGGGATTGGCCGTGGTGAAGCTGCTGACACCGATTTGTCGGAACCATCGAAGTCATGGATGTAAAACAGTCTTCATGCTAGCGCCATGCCGCAGATTCAGCTTCCCATCTTTCCGGTCAGCAGCACCGCCATCGCAGAGCTGCCTGCGCGGCACCACCGACTACCGGGTCAACGCCCTCGACGGCCAACCCTTCTTCTGCGCCACCCGGCCCATCGACCCCGGCCTCATCAAAACCCTCGAAGAAGACATCATCCAGGGATTGTTAGAAGACATCCCCATCCCACCCACTGCATCAAATACATCCCACTGAGGTCATCGACTTTCCTTCCAGGTCAGGATGTCTGAGGCTTTGCAGGACAGGCCGTTGTTGTGGCCATCCTTCCCTCCACCTCGGTTTTCTTCGAACTTGAATGCGGTTACTGGACCGCCGGGGCCGAAAGCGCCCTGCGCAAATCAATATCGGAAGCAGCAGGCAGCAAACCCTGAAGCCGACCCAAACCCTCCCTGGGCATGGGAGCGCCGTCTTCGGCCGGCGAGTCCGCATTCGCAGTTAGATAACCGCAAACCCGGAACCCGCCTGTGAAGCCGGCACACCGCGGTCTATCAGGCTGGCAGTTCGTAACCCTTGCGGCGCGGGCGGTCCTGCATCGCCGCGGCTTCGGCATCGCCGGTGATCTGCTCGGCTTGCGGGTCCCACTTGAGCGCGCGCCCGAGCCGTTGGGCGATGCCTGATAGCTGGCAAATGCTCGCCGTGCGGTGGCCGACACTGGCCGGGCAAATCGTCGGTTTGCGGGATACGATCGAGTCGATGAAGTTCACCCGGTGGTCCATGGATTCATAGACCTGCACGTCGCTCGGGCCGAACTTGTGCCTGACGAGTTCCTTGGGTGAGGTTTCGATTTTGCCGCGGCTGACGAGCACCTCGCCCTCGCTGCCGATGAAGCGGATCATATGGCCGTTGTCGGGCTTCTTGTCGCGCCACACGGTGATGCCGTCGGCATACCGGTAATGGTGGTGCTCGGCTCCCTCGTGGCCCTTGGGAATGAAATCCACCGGGCCGGTGGAGTCGCGATCAAGCGCCCACTGGACGATGTCGAAATGGTGCGCGCCCCAGTCGCCGAACTTGCGGCTGCCGTATTCCCAATAGCAGCGCCAGCCGCCGCCGTAGTTGCCCTTCACCCGGTTTTCCGAATGCTCGAAAAACGGCGTCGGGCCGAGCCAGCGGTCGTAGTCGAAGCCCTCGGGCACGGGAACAATCACCTCTTTTTCCGGAGGCTGCGGAAATTGGCCCAGCTGGCAGTAAATCTCCTTGATCTCGCCGATCAGCCCGTTGCGCACCAGATTCGCCGCAATCCGGAAATGCACCTGCGACCGCTGCTGGCTGCCCACCTGCAGGATGCGGCCGTATTTTTTCTCAGCCGCCACCAGCGCCTTGCCTTCCTCGATCGTCAAAGTCATCGGCTTCTCCACATAGACGTCCTTGCCCGCCTTCATCGCCGCCAGCGCGATCGCCGCGTGCCAGTGGTCCGGCGTGGTCACGCACACCGCATCGATATCGGTCCGCGCGAGCAGTTCCTCAAACCGCGCAGTGGCGAAAATGTCCTCGTATCCCTTCTCCTTCAACACGCCCACCGCCTTCTGCAACGGACCGTCCCTCACATCGCACACCGCGATCGGTTGCACGTTCTTCATCCCGGGAAACGAGCGCACGTGGCCGTCGGAAATCAGGCCCATGCCGATGAAGCCCATGCCGATCCGCGAATTCGCGCCGGCCTTGGTGGCGTTGCCCAGCGTCTCAGACCGGACAAACTGCTGCCCGGCGAACACCGCGCCGGCAGTGCCCAGGGATGATTTCAAAAACTGACGACGCGTGGGTTGTGGAATGGCATTCATGTTGGTGGGCTAATGATGGAAATCGGTGGGCTCAAGCACAAGAAGGGATTTCATGCCGGGGAGAAAATGCCGCGAACGCCGCAAATTGATCACCTCAATCCGCAAGCCCTCGCCATCACGCCCGCCGCATCCGCCGCTGACCGCGATCCCCGTTTGCCGCACTGCGTCCCGATGGGACCGGCCATCAAAGCCCGGCACGCCGTGCCGGGGCAAAACGCTTTTGCTTGTGATTGATGGAACCAAAGGTTGACGCAAAACCCTGAATTCAGCGTGGGGGCATGCGGCGCCCCAAGCCCAATGCCTTTGGAGATTCGCTTTCGGGTGCGACTCACTCAAGGAGAGGCGATCTCCGAATCGCCTTGCCCATGAAGTGACGACGGGAAGTGCTGCGCTCACGTCGTTGGCTCCCCATGGGCTCCGGCGGGTCGGAGTCCGCCGCTCCTTGGGGCGCTTCGCTTCTTTCATTCGCGCAGCTTGAATCCGGATCCCTGAAGGCATTGGCCCTACGCCAACAGGTCCTTGACGACGTGGCCGTGGACGTCGGTGAGGCGGAAGCGGCGGCCTTGGAAGGTGTGGGAGAGGCGGGTGTGGTCGATGCCGAGTTGGTTGAGAATGGTGGCGTGGAAGTCGTGGACGTGGACGGCACCGGCGGTGAATTTCGATTTGGACGGATCGATGGCTTGGCCGTCGGCGCCGACGATGTTGTAGCCGTAATCGTCGGTGGCGCCGTAGGTGACGCCGGGTTTCACGCCGCCACCGGCCATCCAGGCGGTGAAGCAGCGGGGATGGTGGTCGCGGCCGTAGTTGCTGGCGGTGATCGCGCCCTGGGAGTAGGAGGTGCGGCCGAACTCGCCGCCCCAGACGACGAGGGTGTCGTCCAACATGCCGCGCTGTTTGAGGTCGGTGATGAGGGCGGCGCAGCCCTGGTCGGTTTCGGCGCATTGCTTGCGGATCGCCGCGGGCAGGTTGCCGTGCTGGTCCCAGCCGGGGTGATAGAGCTGGATGAAACGCACGCCCTTTTCGGCGAGGCGGCGGGCGAGCAGGCAGTTCGCGGCGAAGGTGCCGGGTTTTCCCGCGTCCGGGCCGTAGAGGTCTTTGACCGATTGCGGCTCGCCGCCGATGTCGGTGACTTCCGGCACGCTGGTTTGCATGCGGTAGGCCATTTCGTATTGGGCGATGCGGGTTTCGATCTCGGGGTCGAGTTCGTTTTGGAAATCGATTTGGTTGAGGGCGGAGAGTTTATCCAACAGAGCGCGGCGGCCGGACCGGCAGACGCCGTCGGGATTCGTTAGATAGAAGACGGCGTCCTTGCCCGAGGAAAAACGCACGCCCTGATAGCGGGAATCGAGGAAACCGGTGCCCCAGAGGCGGGCGGCGAGCGGCTGGTCGGTGGCCTTTTTGCTGACGAGC
>JBIPMR010000623.1:0-3310 GCA_044369025.1 Luteolibacter sp. | reverse complement strand
AGTTCCTCTACTTTTTCATCCTCGGCTACGTTGCCTGGAAGATCGTCAGCTTCTTCAACGGTTACTACAGCGGCATCCTCGAACAACTCGATCCGTGAAAAACGCAAGGTGGGATCTCATTCCGCCTGCAAATGCCGCACCAGGAATTCCGCGCGGCGGCGTTTTCCGTAGGGCGTTTCCGCCGCGCCGTGGCCGGCGTTCATGATCGGGAGGAATTCGAAATCCTTGTCCGCCTGCTGCAGCGCATGCACCACTTGCGCGGTGGAGGCCGGATCGACGTTGCTGTCCATTTCGCCGACGATGAGCAGCAGCTTGCCGCTGAGTTTTGCGGCGTGGGTGACGTTCGAGTTCCGCTGATAACTCTCATCCACCGGCCAACCCATCCACGCTTCGTTCCACCAGATCTTGTCCATCCGGTTGTCATGGCAGCCGCAGTCCGAGACGCCGACTTGGTAAAAATCGCCGTGATGCAGCAGGGCGGCGAGCGCGTTCTGGCCCCCGGCGCTGCCGCCGAAAATGCCGACGCGGGCCAGATCCATCCACGGCCGCGCCGCCGCCGCCGCTTTGATCCAGGCGATGCGGTCCGGGAAACCGCCATCGGCGAGGTTTTTCCAAGCGACATCATGGAACGCCTTGCTCCGCCAATTGGTGCCCATGCCATCGATCTTCACCACGATGAACCCGAGCTCGGCCATCGCCCGCATCCCGGACCACGGCGCGAAATTCTTCGGCACGAAAAAATCGTGCGGTCCGGCATAAACATCCTCCACCACCGGATAACGCTTCGCGGGATCGAAACGCGTCGGGCGGACGATCACGCCATGAATGTCCGTTTCGCCGTCGCGCCCTTTGGCGACGAATCTTTCGACGCGGCTCCAGCCGGTTTTTTGCAGCGCGCTGTCATCCGCGCGTTCGAGTTCGGTGACGAGCGAGCCATCGGCCGCGCGCCGCAGTTCGACCACCGGCGGGTGATCGGCGCGCGACCAGGTGGCGGTTAGGAATTCGCCGTCGGGTGAGAAATCGAGGGTGTGATTGCCATCGCTGTTCGTCAGGCGGGTGAAGCCGCCGCCGTCGAAGTTCACCCGGACGAAATGCATGTGATAGGGATCCTGGCCGGACACGCCCATGATCTTGAGCAGCAACTGGCGCTTGCCGGCATCCACCTTCACCACCTCGCGGACATTCCAGTTTCCCCGGGTGATTTGTTGTTTGATGTCGCCCGAGCCGGAATCGATCAGATAGAGATGATTGGATCCGTCGCGCTCGGAGGCCCAGAGGATTTCGCCGGTTTCCGGGAGGTGGTGGATGAAGGATTTCTGCGAGTAATCGATGAAGGTCTTGCTCACATCTTCGAAGATCGTGCGTGCCGATCCCGAGTCCGCGCGGATGCCGACGAGGCGCAGCACCTGATGGCCGCGCTGGTTGTAAACGAAGCTGAATTCCGAGGAATCCGCCGCCCACGAAATGTCGGAGATGTTCCATGGATTGGCGAACAGCGCCGGATCGATGGGGATTTCCCGGCGGTTTTCGAGATCAAACAAACTTGGCAGCGGCTGCTCGATCGGGTCGCCCGGTTTGGCGTAATCGAGGGTCTTGAGATTGGGCTGAACGACGTCAGGCGGTGACGACTGGACGATGTGGATTTGGCGGGTCGTGACGTTCTTCACCCGGAAGGCGACGAGTTTTTTCGAATCCGGCGACCAGTGCAGGGGTCCGGCAAAACCGTCATCGGCGTTGCCGCCGCTGCTAACAGGAATTGCATCGCCGCCCTTCGCAGGCTCGATGAAAACGTTGCGATCGCGGATGAACGCCCGCCATTGGCCATCGGCGGAGCGATCGTTGCGCCGCCGGGGTGGAGCGGGGACCCGTCCGGTCACCCGCGCATGTGCGGGCGCGTCCCCGGCTTCGACGGCGGCGAGCGGCTCGCCGTCGGATTTTTTCACCAACCAGAGATGGCCGGAGTAGGTCGATTGGGTGACGCTGCCGCCGGGCGGGATTTTTTCGTAAGCTTTGGGTTCGCCGCCGCCCAGCCAGAACATCTGGACCTCACCGGCGGTCGCGTTTTCGATGGTGACTTCCGACGGCGCGCCGCTGCCACCGTCTCCCCGGCGGCGGGTTTCCTCGGGGGCCAGCAGTTTGCTTTCCTGCGGCGGCAGCCTGTCCGGAGAAACTTCGTTTTGCGCCGCATCATAGCGCCACGCCTTGCCGAAGGCGCGGAAGCGGCATGAGCCGCCGGCGGTGATGTCTAACTGATCCAGCGGGATCCTGCCCGCTTCGACGGGTTTTGCAGTGGCGGCAGTCAGGGCTTTGGCGAAGCGCTCGTGATCGAAGGCGGGGGATTTCCGGCCGGATTTGAGATTCACCTGGAAATACCGGTGCTCGTCCTTTCCGGTGTTCACCCGCCAGGCCAGATGGCTGCCGTCCGGCGACCAGTAGCTGCGGACTTCGTTGCGCAGCAGGAGGGTTGGCGCGGCTTTGCCGAGATCTCCGGCGCGTTTCATTTCGTCCCGGAGATCGCGGGAGAACGCCGCCGAAACGCAAAGGCCGCTGATTAAAAAGAGCGTGGGGAACAGATGCATGGGTGAAAGGGAAACAGTCCTTTCGCATTGGCTCTTTCATGGAAAGTAGTTGCGGCGGGATGCCGCAATTCTGAAAGTGGCTGCTGCGTCCCGCAACCACGATGCTATCCAATCACCCCTTTAATCGCCTCGCCGGTGCAGGGCGAGGGCAGCAGCGCCTCAGGGCTGCCTCCAAAAGCCGCGACCGCCTCGCGCAGCGCCTCTCTCACCGAGAGGGCGAGCATCAACGGCGGCTCGCCGACGGCCTTGCTGCCGTGGATGGTGTTGGGTTGTTTCGCATCGCCGAGCAGCGAGACGCGGAAATCCGGCGGCGCATCGCTGAAGGCGGGGATCGCATAGGTGCTGGCGCTGTGGGTGAGGAGTTTTCCGTGAGCATCCCACTTCAGTTCTTCGGAAGTGAGCCAGCCCATCCCTTGCACGAAACCGCCTTCAATCTGACCGCGGTCGATGGCCGGGTTCAGTGAATCTCCGACGTCATGGAGGATATCGACGCGGCGGACATGATGCATGCCGGTGAATCCATCGATCTCGACCTCGCTCACCGCCGCGCCGAATGCGAAGTAATGGAAGGGCTTTCCCTTCCCGATCGACCAATCCCACTCGAGATCCGGCGTGGCGTAGAATCCTGCGGCGGAGAGTTGGATGCGGCGGGTGTAAGCGAGGGCGCTGAGGGTTTCGAACGGGATCGATTGGCCGGCGGATCCTTGCACGTGGCCGTCGCCGAATTGCAC
>JBIPMR010000622.1:0-3314 GCA_044369025.1 Luteolibacter sp. | reverse complement strand
AAGCGCTCCACCGCAGCGGTGTTAGAGGCAAGCGCTTCTTGCCAGCGCCCGGTTTCCATCGCGGCGTGGGCCCGGTTCACCAACGCCTCGAGGTCCTCGTCCTGCGCGGCGGACGGCAGCGCCAGCGCCAAGGCTGCCAGCATCGCCAGAGATTTGAAAATGCCGCGCGGATTCATGGGGTGAAAATCATTTTCCACAAAGAGACTCCGGCCCCGCGGAATCGGCAAGCCACAATGGCCGGGCGACGGGGCCCCGGGGACGCCAACGTCCTCGTTGGCATGAGAATGAGGTGACAACGAAGTGCCGTTCGCGGCTTTTTTGTTGGCTTTCCATTCGCCGTGCCGACGGGGGCGGCGGCGCGCCTGAGGTGGCTGGACGACACCTCACCCCGAATTTCCGGCATTTCGCGCTTGATCTGTTCAAATGATTAGTTTTCTCATGGTGCCATGAGCCTGCAACAGTTATCCAGCCGCCTCAAGCAGACCTTCGGCTACGACGAGTTCCGCCCCCTGCAGCGCGAAATCATGGAAACCTCGCTCAATGGGCGGGACGCGATGGCCATCCTGCCGACCGGCGCGGGAAAAAGCCTTTGTTACCAACTCCCGGCGCTGGTCCGCGATGGCCTGACGGTCGTCGTTTCCCCGCTCATTGCCCTGATGAAGGACCAGGTGGATCAACTCCAGGCAGCGGGCGTGAGCGCGACGTTTCTCAACTCGACGCTCGATCCGTCCGAGGCCCGCGAGCGGCTCGACGGCCTCGGCCGCGGCGACTACCAATTGCTCTACGTCGCGCCCGAGCGGCTGATGCTCGCCGATTTCCTGCCGCGCCTGCGGGACTGGAAGGTGACCGCGCTGGCGGTGGACGAGGCCCACTGCATCAGCGAGTGGGGCCATGATTTCCGGCCGGAATACCGGCGCTTGAAAGAGGTCCGCCAGTGGACTGGCGAGATCCCGATCCTCGCCCTCACGGCCACCGCCACCGAACGGGTGCGCGAGGATATTTTAAAACAACTGGAGCTGCAGAACCCTGCCGTTTTCCTCGCCAGCTTCAACCGGCCGAACCTCAAATACCAGGTCGTCGCCAAATCCCGCGCCGCCAGCCAGGTCTGCGATTTCGCGAAATCCCGCCCGCTGGACTCCGGCATCGTCTATTGCCAGTCCCGCAAGAACACCGAGGCCTTCGCCGAAATCCTGCGTGCGAGCGGGCTCTCCGCCGTCGCCTATCATGCCGGCCTCGATCCCGCGGAACGCGCCCGCAACCAGGACGCCTTCCTCCGTGACGAGGCCCGCATCGTCTGCGCCACCGTCGCCTTCGGCATGGGCATCAACAAACCGAACGTGCGCTACGTCATCCACGCCGACCTGCCGAAAAACATCGAGGGCTACTATCAGGAAACCGGCCGCGCCGGCCGCGACGGCCTGCCCGCCGACTGCCTGTTGCTTTTTTCCCGCGGCGATTTCATGAAGTACGTGAAGTTCCTCGATGAAATCCCCGACGAGCAGGCGCGCAAGGTCGCCCACGACCAGCTCGACCAGATGGTGCACTTCGCCGAGCACGACGCCTGCCGGCGGATCAGTTTGTTAGGCTATTTCGGCGAGACCTGGCCGCTGGCCAACTGCGCCGGTTGCGACCACTGCCTCGAACCCCGCGAGAAGTGGGATGCCACCGTCGATGTCCAGAAACTCCTCAGCTGCGTCGTGCGCATCCGCCAGGCCGGCGGATTCAGCGTCGGGCTCAACCACGTCGCCGAGGTGCTCACCGGCGGCATGTCCGAAAAAATCCAGCGCTGGAAACACCACGAACTCAAAACCCACGGCATCGGCAAGGACCAGCCGCGGCCGTATTGGGTGGACCTCGGGCGGCAGTTGCTGCGCGAAGGGTTGTTAGCCGCCAGCCAGGACATGTTTCAAACCGTCTCTGTTAGCCAACAGGGCGTCGATCTCCTGAAAAGCCGCAGCACCCTGATGCTCACCCGCCCGCTCGCCACCCACCGCATGCAGGCCACCGCGGTGCGCGCCGGGGACATCCCGTGCGACACCGGATTGTTCGAGGCCTTGCGGCTCGTCCGCAAGCAGATCGCGGACGCGAAAAACTTGCCGCCCTATGTGGTGTTTTCCGACGTCACGCTCCGCCACTTCTGCCGCGACTACCCGCGCAACGGCCAGGCGCTGCTGCGCATCCCCGGCGTGGGCGAGAAAAAACTGGAGGATTACGGCGGGGTGTTTCTATCCGCCATCGCCGCTTGGTTGCAGGACCACCCCCCGCAGGAATTCGCCCCCCTGCCTTCGGCACCGGCCAGCTTTCAAGCGCCCAAACCCAAATCCTCCGACGGCCTCAACGACACCGCCCAGGCCACCCTCGCCTTCTGGCGCGCCGGGAAATCCATCCCCGAAATCGCGACCACCCGCGGGCTGGCGGAATCCACCATCGAGAACCACCTCGCCCAAGCCATCGAAAACGGCGAGTTCATCGATCCCCGCGCGATTTACAGCGCCGACGAAGAACGGGAAATGAAAGCCGCGCTCGATGGCTACGACGAAGTCTCGCTCAAGCCGGTTTTTGACCAGCTCGAAGGCCGGATCAGCTACGGAAAACTCCGCCTCTACCGTGCGGCATCCACCCGCCTGGCGATGGCCGGCGGCACCGCTCGTTAGAGCAGATTGGCCAGCGTTTCCATCTGCGTTTTGCCCAGCAGGATGAACACCTTCCGGTCGGTCTGCCACTGCGCCGACGCCCAGCTTCCTTCCTGAATCAGCCGCGGGCTGTCCAATCCCGGGAAATCCCCCTGCAGATCCTCACGCCTGAAGACCATCAGGTGGACCATGCCATCCATGCCGAGATTGAAACAAATCACCGAGCCACGTTTGCCGTCGATCACCAGCTCGCGGCAACCGATGCTTTTCGCCCGCTCAAGTCCCGGCGGCAGGCACCCCGGGCAAGGCAGCTTGCGCTCCCTCAAATGCCGGACCAACGCGCTGGGGTCGTCCTGTTTCACTTCGAGATCGAATGACGGCGATTCGACGGTGCGGATAAAACTCGCCTGCACCACCTCGCTCCGCACCTGGCCGCCGGCGACGGTGGCCGCCCCCGCGGGTGCGCCCTGCCGCGTGAACACAAACGCCAGTGCGATTCCGGCCGCAGCCGCCAGTGGAATCCCCGCCCGCCGCCAGAACGAACTTTCGCTCCGTTGTCCCAGTCTCGTCCGCTCCATCGCGGTGATCAATTCGTCCCGCAACGAAGCGGGTGGCTGGATCGAGGCGAAAGCCCCGATCAAAAGTGAATCCGTGGGATCCTCCGCTTGCGGAAAATCGCCA